>NZ_BCBT01000015.1:0-114904 GCF_001320965.1 Pseudomonas sp. NBRC 111143
CCCTGAGACCCACCTCCTTTGAAGGACATGAGCATGGGACAGTATTTCGGTAATTCAGGTCTATTCAAGACTGCTTCGTATTCCTGCAACGAGCTCCTGGTCAGCGGCATTGCCAGCTGGGAGCGGAAAAATATTGCCCTGAATACGAAGGAGTTTTTGATATGTCCAAAGAACTACTCGGAGTTTCTGCTCTAGGATTGATGGTGATCGGTGAGTTCTGTGCAATCTACAGTGAGGTGGTAGTCGCTAAACTTGCGCAGACAGGAAGTGCTTCGTGGGGGGCTATTAGTGTCCCCTTGGCACTGATGTGTTTTGCAGGGATTTGCCTACTGGCAGCATACTGGCTTGGATACGTTGCAGTCGGTGATATCTGGATCGTCACCGTGGTATCAGTCACCTCTTTGTTACTTCTCGAGCCCATAGTTGTGTGGTCTTTGTTCCATGAGGCACCAGGGCGGGGAGCACTCATTGGCTTCGTTCTTGGGGCCCTTGGTATGCTGTCCACTGCATTGCTTTAACTCACTCTTTTGGCCCAGCATCTATTTGCTGGGCCAATTCGTTACGACCTACATTGATTCCCGTCTGGCCCTGTCGCCAAGGCCAGCCAATGAAATCAGGATCTACCGCCGTCGTGGTTCCAAGCGATGGATCGTGTATTGGGTATACCCTGGCCGAAAAACGTAAGATTGGGACTAAAAGGCACGGGCGGTAATTCACCGCTACCTAACGTTTGGAAGGATTGGCTTCGAATTTAGGAGTAGTCCGATACCTCCAGCGCGACGTGTTACCCAGAATTCACCGTCACTCAATTGGGCTCGCGGCAACGGCGGGCTTCTCCACAGACGTGTACGCGCAACGTGTCGGCAGATGTCGACAGTGCCCCATGGCAGTCAGGCGCTCCACGCAAACGTGTTACAGGTGAGTCATCGTGAAAGTCATGTCGCGTTCAGCCCTGCAGATCGCTTTCCTGCGTTCCGCGCCCCTCAATCCGATTCGTCACTTCGTTCGCTCCCGTTATGGCAGCCCGGCCGGTACGGGTCGTCTGTCCGGCGTCTGGCCGATGTTCGGGCTGTTGACCCTGACCGGGATCAGCACGCTGCTGGGCATCGGCAGCGCCTATGCTGGCAATGGCATCCACGTCAATGCCAACGCCGACGGCGAATGCGTCAGCCTCAATGACCCGCAGGCCGAAACCCCGGCCACCTTGGAGGCGAATATCACCTTCAGGGATGGCAACACGGGCAAGTGCAATTCTGCGCGCAAGGGCACCCAGACCGACTCCGTGCTGTTCTATCGCCCGGCAGGCGTATCCGGCACCGGGGCGACTTCGCTGACCCTGGGCGGTGAACTCTTCGTCAATGGTGGCCGCCTGACGCTTGGACAGGCGAGCGGTAGCATGGCGATCGGTAACGAGCGCACCCAGGCGGTCTTCGATGCCGCCGCTATCGGCCACGGCGCCCAGGCGTCTGGCGCCTTCGGCATGGCGGTGGGTTACGAAGCGAAAAACTCGGGTTCAACCAGCCATGCGTTCGGCTATCAGGCCAATGCCTCCGGTGATATGGCCACGGCCCTCGGCGCGTCCGCCTCGGCCTCCGGGGATCGAGCGACCGCAGTGGGTACCGGTGCCTCCGCCAGTGGCGGTGGTTCGTTCGCGGGGGCGCGCGATGCCAACGCACAAGGGGACAACTCCGTGGCCCTGGGCCGTGGTGCGAGCACGGCGGCAGGCGTCAATGGCAACGAAGGCGTAGCCCTGGGGGCGAACGCCAGCGTGAGGCACCAGTATGGCGTGGCCCTGGGCAGTGGTGCGGTGACCGACGGGCTGCGAACTGTGAGCCCGGTCACGCTCAATGGCACCACCTATTCCCCCAACAGCGCGTCCGTCATGGGCGTGGTCAGTATCGGTAACGCCAACCAGACGCGGCAGGTGATCTACATGGCGCCTGGCTCGATCACGGCGAGCAGCACCGACGGGGTCAATGGCGCTCAGTTGTTCGTGGCCTACGATGCCATCCAGAAGCTTGGCGACCGTGAACTGGCCGCCAGCCAGTCGGTGGCCGATGCGCTGGGGGAGGGCACCCAGTTCAAGGACGGCAAGGTGACCCTGGCCCCCATGGCACTGACCAGCCTCGGCCAGGGTGTGGCCCAGCCAACGTCCGTGGTCGGGGCGATCAAGGCGTTGGATCAGGCCCATAAAAGGACGCAGAATGCCTTGAACGATGTCGATGCACTGGCCAGGGACACGGCGGAGAAAGTCCGCCTGGCGGCCCTCGAACGCTACCTGGGTTGGGATCCCGAGCAGCAGGCGTTCACTGCCAGCCAGGGCGAGCGGCCGCAGAATCGGATCAACCATGTCGAGGCTGGCGTCGCCGTTACTGATGCGGTGAACAAAGGCCAGCTGGATGCGGTGGAGCAGACGGCTGCCGCTGCGCAGCAGGCGGCGGAAACCGCCCAGGGTACGGCCCTCGCGGCCCAGGCCAGCGCCGACAATGCCCAGCGAGCCGCAGCGGCGGCCGAGGGCAGTGCTGGTGCTGCGCAGCAGGCAGCCGCCAGCGCGC
Source organism: Pseudomonas sp. NBRC 111143 (assembly GCF_001320965.1). Lineage (NCBI taxonomy): Bacteria > Pseudomonadati > Pseudomonadota > Gammaproteobacteria > Pseudomonadales > Pseudomonadaceae > Pseudomonas > Pseudomonas sp. NBRC 111143. The sequence continues at coordinate 2,556 of NZ_BCBT01000015.1, forward strand.
GGGCTGTCGCCGAGCAGGCCCAGGGCACTGCCGAAGGCGCCGCGGCTTCGGCTGCCACGGCGCAACGGGCCGCGGAAACCGCCAAGGGCACAGCCACGACGGCCCTGAGGACCGCCGCCGAGGCAGAAAATGCCGCTCAGGATGCTCAGGGCATTGCCAGTACCGCCCTGAGCTCGGCGGCCGATGCCCAGAGGACTGCCGACGGTGCGCAGAGCACCGCCAGTGCCGCAGAAACGGGTGCATCCGAGGCGCAACAGGCTGCCCAGGCCGCCCAGGGTACTGCCAGCGCAGCCCTAGATTCCGCAGGTGCTGCACAACGAACCGCCGAGGCTGCCCAGGGGGCTGCCGATACCGCACTGGGTGCGGCCACCACCGCGCAACAGACCGCCGACACGGCCCGTGATGCTGCCGGCTCGGCGCTGAATACGGCGACCACGGCCCAGCAAACCGCAGAAGGTGCGCAAGGCAGCGCCGACCGGGCCCAGCAGTCTGCCGCCACGGCCCAGCGCAGCGCAGATACCGCGCAAGGCACGGCGGATTCGGCGCTGGCGGCGGCAATCGGTGCGCAGCAAAGCGCCGAGAGCGCCCAGGGCACGGCCGACAATGCGCTGAGCGCCGCTGCTGGCGCCCAGCAGGCCGCGGACAGCGCGCAGGGTTCGGCCAATACCGCCCAGGCGTCGGCGGTCGGTGCCCAGCAACGTGCCGAGGCTGCCCAAGGCACGGCCGACCGTGCACAGGCTGCCGCGTCCACTGCCCAGCAGACCGCCGAAGGCGCCCAGGGTACCGCCAACACCGCGCTGGCTTCGGCAGCCGATGCCCAGAACGCGGCAGAGGGTGCGCAAGGCACAGCCGACACCGCTCTCGCCTCCGCGTCCGTGGCGCAAAACAGCGCCGAGGCCGCCCAAGGCACTGCCAATACCGCCCTGGAAGCTGTCGCCACGGCCCAGGAAGCCGCTGACGCCGCACAGGGCACTGCCAGCCAGGCGCTGGGTTCGGCGTCGGATGCGCAGCGAGCCGCGGCAACCGCACAAGACACGGCCGACAGCGCCCTGACCGCTGCGTCCGGCGCCCAGGAGGCCGCAGAACGTGCGCAAGGTACGGCCGACAGTGCACAGGCCTCGGCGTCTCGCGCACAGAACAGCGCCGATGCCGCGCAGGGCACCGCCAATACCGCGCTGTCCACCGCATCCGGTGCGCAGCAGGCCGCAGAAGCAGCCCAGGGCACCGCCACCAGCGCCTTGGCCTCAGCCGCTGACGCCCAGCAGGCGGCGGAGTCTGCCCAAGGTACAGCCACTACCGCCATGAATGCGGCATCCGATGCGCACCAGGCTGCCCAGGCGGCCCAGGACACCGCCAACACTGCGCTGACCACCGCCACCGATGCGCAGCAGGCTGCGGACGGGGCCCAGGGCACTGCCAATACCGCATTGACGGCAGCTTCCACGGCGCAGCAGGCTGCAGATGCTGCGCAGGGCACCGCCAATACGGCGTTGAGCTCGGCCAACGAGGCCTCACAAGCTGTCGGCACCGCACAAGACACAGCTGACCGCGCGTTGACTGCCGCCAATACGGCCCAGGGCAGCGCCGATGCCGCCCAGGGCACAGCGGATGCCGCCAAGGCCACCGCCGACACCGCTGCCGGGCAGCTACAGGGGCTGGACGCCGGGGAAACCGTGGTCGAGCGGATCAACAGCGCGATCAAGGGCGCAACAGACTCTGCCAGCGAGTTTCTGGCGCAGGTCCTGGGAGGCGGTTCGACCGTGGGGGCCGATGGCCAGCCGACCGCACCGTCCTACGCCATTGGCCAGATCGCAGACGATGGCAGCGTCCAGCCGTCGACCCAGGTACACGGCAATGTCGGCGATGCCCTGGGTGCGCTGGATGGCAATGTCGCCAAGGTTGGCGGGGCTCTACAGGCCCAGGGGCAGGCTCTCGAGCGCCTGGGGCAGGATGTACAGGGCCTGCGTGACGACAGCCTGTTGTGGGACGAAGCCAGCGGCACCTACAGCGCCGGTCGTGGCGAGCAGCGTTCTGCCCCGGCCCGTATCACCAGCCTGGCCGCGGGTACGGCGGCGACCGATGCGGTGAACAAGAGCCAACTCGACACTGTCGAGGGCGTGGCGACCGTAGCCCGGGATGCCGCCGGCGCCGCGCAGGGCGCTGCTGAACAGGCGCAGGGCACGGCCGATGCCGCCGTGAGTGCTGCTACTCAGGCACAGCGCAGCGCTGATGGGGCTCAGCGTACCGCCGATCTGGCACAAACCAGTGCCACCCACGCGCGTCAGGCTGCCGACACCGCGAAAGCCACCGCCGACCAGGTGGGTGAGCTGGCCAATCGCGCTGCCGAGAAGCTGCAAGGGCTGGATGAGGGCGAGACGGTCATCAGTCGCCTGCAGGAAGCCGCCCGCGCCGCCAACCAGGCCCTGGCCGATGCACTGGGTGGCGGCGCCAGTGTGAACCCGGACGGCACGCTCAATGCACCGGGTTACACCGTGACGGATCTTGGCCAGAACGGGACCGCCCCCGCTCAGAAACAGGCCGGCAGTGTGGGCGAAGCGGTCAAGGCGCTGGACGACTCGCTGGTGACCGTCAATGGCAAGGCCGAGCGAGCCAGCGCCGACGTCGGCAACCTGCGCGAGCAATTGGAGGCGGGTGAAGTGGGGCTGGTTCGACAGGATCCCGCCAGCCGCAACATCCAGATCGCCCGAGACGCCGACGGCACCCGCGTCGATATCGTTGGTAGCCAGGGGCCTCGTACCTTGAGCGGATTGCAGGACGGTGCGCTCGGCGCGGGCAGTAGCGAGGCGGTCACCGGTCGCCAGCTCGACGCGACGAACCAGCAGGTCCGGCAGCTCAGCCAGCAGGCATCGGTCATGGCGGTGGACGCCCAGGGCGATGGAAGCGATAAGGCCAGCGTCACACCGGGGAGCCGGGCCGTGGCCTTGGGTGCCAATGCCAGTGCCACGGGCGAGCGCAGCGTGGCCAGCGGCGCGGGGGCCGCAGCCAAGGGCGCGCGCACTACCGCACTGGGTGCCGATGCCCGGGCCAGCGCGGACAATAGCGTGGCCCTGGGTGCGGGCTCCCAGGCAGATCGGGTCAATACCGTGTCGGTGGGCTCGGCGGGCGCGGAGCGGCAGATCACCCACTTAGGGGCTGCTACTGAGGCCACCGATGCGGTCAATCTGGAGCAGGCCACGCAAATCGCCAATCGGGCCTCCGATCAGACGCTGCGGCAGGCCAATGCCCATACTGATCGGCAGATCAGCGCCCTGCGCCAGGATGCCTACGCCGGTATCGCCTCGGCCATGGCCATGGCCGCCCTGCCGGCCACCTCGTCGCCGGGCCGTTCGATGGTGGCGATGGGCACCTCCGTCTACGAAGGGCAATCGGCCCTGGCGGTCGGCCTCTCTGGCCGCAGCGAAGACGGCACCTGGGCCTACAAGGCCAACGGTTCTGGCAGCGCCAAGGGCAACGTCGGCCTGGCGGTCGGTGTGGGATACGAATGGTAAAGCCCTGACGGGCCAGGCGAGCCCCGTGCTCGCCTGTTCCCTTCTCGTTGCTAAGACGCCGCGACACTAAGACCAGGCCTACCTAAGGCGAGGCGGCCTGGTAACGCCTGCCTCACGCCGCCTGCTCCGCCACAAAAAGATGCCTGGCGGTACGCCTTGTTCACCGCATGACGAATCAGGATCGTTGCTCCGGTTTAGGAGTAGTCCGATGTCGTCAAAACATGACGCTCGTCACAATCCGCTCTCGAAATCGCTGCCCGCCATTCGCGCGGGCAGTCGGGTCAGCCGTATGGAAATTGCCCAAGCCGCCGGGTTGCCGTAGCGCTTGTGCGCACCAGTTACTGCCACAGGGTTCGTTATTGTGAAAGTCATGTCACGCCTCGTTTTGCAGGCTGTTTGTCTGCGTGCTGTTCCACTCAACCCGATTCGCGCCATCATCCGTGCGCTTCACCGCAACGACATCAGCAGTGTGCCACGGGACTGGCAGGCGCTCGGGCTGTTGACCCTGAGCGGTATCTCGGCGCTGCTGGGCATGGCCGCGGCCGAGGCGGGCAATGGCGTGCATATCAATGCGAACCCCGACGGGGAATGCACGAGTTTCAATGATCCCCAGGAAGGAATCTGGCGTCTCAGCGAAAGTGAGCTGCGCAGCGGCACCTTCACGTTCAAGGATCGGTCCGGTAACTGCAATGCCAGCAGCAAGAGCGGGCAGACCGGCAGCGTACTGATCTACCGTCCGGATGCCGGCGTTGGCGCGACCTCGATGTCCCTGGGCGGTGAGCTGTATGTCAACAGCGGCCGGCTGATGCTGGGGGATGCGGCCGGCAACCTGGCCATCGGGCAGGTAGGGAAAACACCAGAGGGGCGAGCCATCGACTTTTCGGCCAGCGGCGGCGGTATGGCGATTGGCCGCGGCGCTCTGAGCTCGATGCTCCATAGTATTGCGTTTGGGCAGGAATCAGAAGTAAACAGCCGTGACGTAAATAGCCCTTACGCGGTAGTCTTCGGCAACCGCAGCTTTGGTAACAATGCCCATACTACCGTGTTCGGCTCGGCCGCGAATGCCGCTGGCGAAGCCGCCACCATTGCGGGTTCTCTCGCCGTTGCCCGCGGCGATTCTTCCTTTGCAGGCGGCCGTTTTGCCCAGCCATCGGGGAGCGCCGCCGTGGCACTGGGGCGTTCGGCTATCGCCAGTGGTACCAACAGCCTGTCGGTGGGCTACACCTCCCGCGCCCGGGACAGCGATGGCGTTGCTCTGGGCAGCTTTTCGGTGGGATTGGTCGGCGCGCTTCGTGAGGTGGCGCCCGTCACGCTCAATGGCCAGACCTACAGCGTTGACCGGACCCATGCCATCAGCACGGTCGCCCTGGGAGATGTGCCCCGCTGGCGCCAACTGATCTACGTGGCGCCCGGAAGCGTCAACCCGACCAGTACCGACGCCGTCAATGGCGCCCAGTTGTTCGTCGGCTACGACGCCATTCGCCGGCTGGGCGAGCGCGAGCTGGTGGCCAGCCGCTCCGTGGCCGATGCACTGGGCACGGGCATGGGGGCCCAGGATGGCAAGCTGGTGGTGCCGCCGCTGGCGCTGACCAGCCTGGCACCAGGCGAAAATCAGCCGAGCAGCCTGTTGGGCGCGCTCAAGGCCCTCGACCGTTCGTACAAGAGCACCGACCAGAACCTGGGGGCGGTTTTCGACCGTGCCTTCGAGACGGCAATCGAAGTCGATCAGTGGGCCCCCGACAACCGGCTGCGCTGGAACCCGGAAACGCAGTCCTACAGCGCCGCCCGTGGCGACACTGCACAGAACCGTATTGTCGATCTGGCTGCGGGCGAGGCCGACACCGACGCGGTGAACAAGGGACAACTGGATACCGTTGAGGCATCGGCACTCACCGCCAAGCGTGCCGCGGACGCGGCCAAGACGCTGGCCGACGGCGTGCACCGCACGGCAACCGATGCCGAGGCAGTGGCAAGCCGGGCACGAACGACAGCCGCCCAGGCCGAACGTGACGCCGGTGAAGCTGGCCAAGCTGCCAACACCGCGCGTGACACCGCCGCTGCCGCAGCAGGTACGGTGGTCAAGGCCCAGGAGGCCGTAGAGGTGGCGCAAGGCACGGTGGGCGCGGCTGCAGATGCTGCCCGCAACGCCCGGGACGCTGCCGGCAGCGCGCTGGCCACTGCCAGCCAGGCTGACGAGCGCAGCCATGAAGCCAAGAGAGATGCCGCGGCTGCCCAGGCTCACGCCGAAGCGGCCACGAACGCCGTGAGCGAAGCGCGCGGCGCGGTGGATACCGCCGGGCAACAGGCCGAGGCAGCGAAGACCGCAGCCACCCAGGCCCAGGCAACGGCCGATGGCGCCCAACGCACCACTGCTATGGCGCAGGACACCGCAACAGCTGCACAGGGCACGGCGGACGGGGCCCAACGCACTGCCGACACGGCCAGGCAGGCCGGGCTCAATGCCCAAGTGGCCGCCGAGGCCGCCCAAGGCACGGCCAACCGAGCACAAGATTCCGCAGCCACTGCGCAGCGGACCGCCGAAGGCGCACAGGGCACCGCTGACACGGCCCTGAGTGCCGCCGCCCGTGCCCAGCATGCGGCCGATGCCGCACAAGGTACGGCCGGCTCCGCCGCCACCGCTGCAGAGGCGGCGCGGCAGACCGCCGACGCCGCCGAGCACACTGCCCGGGCGGCCCAGACATCGGCTGCTGCGACGCAGCAGGCCGCAGAGGCAGCCCAGGCCACCGGTGAGGGTGCGTTGTCTACCGCCGCAACGGCCCAGGGCGCCGCAGAAACCGCCCAGGAAACGGCCGATGCAGCCGTCAGCGCGGCATTCATCGCCCAGCAGCATGCCGCCTCTGCACAAGGCACCGCCGATGCGGCTCAGGCCTCGGCATCGACGGCCCAGCAGACCGCGACGGCTGCCCAGCAGACGGCCGATAGGGCCCTGGCGTCGGCCTCGTCGGTTCAACAGGCCGCGAACGCCGCACAAGGCCAGGCGGATAACGCCCAGGTCGCGGCCGCAACAGCTCAGCAAGCGGTGACGGGCGCACAGGGGGCCGCGAATACCGCAATGACCTCGGCCACTGCCGCGCAGCAGGCCGCCACCGTGGCCCAGGGCTCCGCCGATCAGGCGCTCAGCGCAGCCGACACCGCACAAGGTTCCGCCGACGCGGCCCAGGGCACGGCTGATCGTGCACTGACGGCAGCTTCCACTGCGCAGCAGGCGGCGGGTGATGCTCAACGAACCGCTGACAACGCCTCGGCCTCGGCCGCCACGGCACAACAAACCGCCGAGGGGGCACAGCGCACGGCGGATAGCGCCCTGGGCTTGGCGGCGAATGCCCAGCAATCGGCCGATGCCGGGCAGGCGAGTGCCGACGGCGCCCTGAGTGCCGCAACCGGCGCCCGGCAGGCGGCGGGACGTGCCCAGGCAACGGCTGACAGCGCACTGAACGCCGCCGGTGACGCGCGGCGCTCTGCCGAAGCCGCGCAAGGTACAGCGGACACTGCACGGGGCACGGCCTCCACGGTCAATGAACGTGCGGCGGTTGCGCAGGGCGCCGCCGACACCGCACTGCGGTCGGCCTCGACTGCTCAGCAGGCTGCCGAGGCCGCCCAGGGGACTGCCAACGCTGCCAAGGCCACTGCCGACACGGCGGCCGGCCAACTGCAGGGCATTGGCGCCGGCGAAACCGTGGTCGAACGCATCAACGGTGCGATCAAGGGGGCGGCGGATTCGGCCAGCGAGTTTCTGGCGCAGGTGCTGGGGGGCGGTTCGACGGTAGGAGCCGACGGCCAACCGACCGCGCCGTCCTATGCCATTGGCCAGGTCGCCGAGGATGGTAGCGTCCAGCCGTCGACGCAGACGCATGACGACATCGGCGCTGCCCTCGGCGCCCTGGACGGCAACGTTGCGACGCTCAGCGGTGCCTTACAAGGTCAAGGCGAGGCGCTTGGCGCATTGGCCCAGCACGCTGACAGGCTGCGTGATGGCAGTCTGCTGTGGGACGAAGCCAGCGCTACCTACAGTGCCGGTCGTGATGACCAGCGGGCTACCCCTGCTCGTATCACTCACCTCGCCGAGGGTCTGGCCGCAACCGATGCAGTGAACATGAGCCAGCTCGACGCCGTTGAAGGCGTGGCCACAGAGGCGCAGGGCACCGCCGAACATGCTCGAGAAGTCGCCGAGCAAGCCCGGGTTACAGCCGCTGGCGCCATGGCGATGGCCGATGACGGGCATGGCACCGCCGAGGGGGCCCAGCGTACCGCTGACCAGGCACAGGCATCCGCCGCCGATGCCCGCCAGACCGCTGACCTGGCGCAGGCCACGGCCGGACAGGCCAGCCAGCTTGCCGAGCGCTCTGCCGGCCAGTTGCAAGGGCTGGAAGACGGGGAAACGGTGCTCGGACGTATCCGGGACGCTGCACGTGATGGAAACCAGGCATTGGCCTACGCCTTGGGTGACGGAGCAGCGGTCAATCCCGACGACACACTCAACGTGCCCACCTTCAATGTGACGGGCGTGGGCGCGGATGGCGCGCCGTCGCCGGTCGCCGCTAGTAACGTGGGGCAGGCCATCACGGCGTTGGACGATTCGCTGGTAGCGGCCAACGACAAGGCGGACAAGTCCAGCGCCGACGCTAGCGACGTGCGTGCGCAGGTGGCGGCCGGAGAAGTGGGGCTGGTCCGGCAGGCCCCGGCCAGCCGCGATATCCAGATTGCCAAGGGGACTGACGGAACCCGCGTCGATATTGCCGGGAACCAGGGGCCGCGCACCTTGGGTGGGGTGCAGGACGGTGCGCTTGGTACGGACAGTACCGATGCGGTCACCGGGCGCCAGCTCGATGCGACGAACCAGCAGGTTCGGCAGCTTGGCCGGCAGGCTGCCGTCATGGCGGTGGACAGCCAGGGCGATGGCAGCGACAAGGCCAGCGTCGCGCCGGGTAGCCGGGCCGTGGCGCTGGGCAGTAATGCCCGGGCGACGGGCGAGCACGGCGTTGCCACCGGTGCCGGTGCGGTCGCCCAGGGCACGCGTAGCAGCGCCCAGGGTAGCGAAGCGAAGGCCAATGGGGATAACAGCGTTGCCCTGGGAACGGGCTCCCAGGCGGATCGAGCCAATAGCGTGGCGGTGGGTTCAAGGGGCGCTGAGCGTCAGGTGACCCATGTGGCCGACGCGGCCCATCGTACCGATGCGGTCAACCTGAGGCAAACCACGCGGCTTTCCAGCCAGGCCGCCAACCGCACGCTCCATCAGGCCAACGCCTATACCGACCGCCAATTGGGGTACTTGCGTCAGGATGTCTATGCGGGTGTGGCTTCGGCGATGGCCATGGCCGCATTGCCAGCAGCATCGTCGGCGGGCAAGTCGATGCTGGCCATGGCCACCGCGGTCTATGAAGGGCAACCGGCCCTGGCAGTCGGGCTGAACGCCCGGTCGGCGAGCGGCCAATGGACTTATAGCGCTGTCGGGGCGGGTACTGCGCGTGGTGACTTCGGAATAAATCTAGGATTGGGTTACCACTGGTAATCGTTCGGTTGCTGGGGTGAGCCTGAATGCTGGTAAATCAGACAGCAAGAAAGGCAACCCCAAGCACAGCTTGCCTCATGGGTCATCGTAGCCGGGCGATTGGACGTCCTGCCCCGTCTAATTCATATGGAGGTTCGTTACGCCATAAACGCAGTATCGGTGCTTATTCTGCCCAATAAAGAAACTGCTGTGCACGACGTACACGTAAAGCTTGAGAGGCTTATGCGTATCTTCCAGGTTTACTGAGCAAGAAAATATGATGAAAACTGCCAGATACTGCGGTTAACGTTCACACGTGCAACGGATGTGTGGCATACATCGCCGGATCAAGGCCTACGGCTTTCACTCAGCCTTTGACGATACGAGCGTATTGACGAGTAGATAGATGCTCTGATGTATGCACAAAGGTAGTCCTCGTTGCGTAGCTGGGCCCGATGTATTCAGGTCGCGAGAGCAGATCGTGCTTGTCAGTTATCTAGAACTGCACAGGTCGCTGCGTTTTCTGCTACATCAGCGCCCCGGTCAGACCCTACTAGATACCGCCAGCAGACAGATGCCCATCGAGCGCGCAAAAGTCGAATCGATACGTCTCAATACTCAAAGAATAGGCATCTGCTGCGTACCAGCAATTTTGAAAATTCGTTGAGCCGCTGCACTTCCTCCTGCAACAAGTCGATCACATAAAGGATGGTCTCGGCGTATTCCTCGGGTACGCCGGCCTAGTACTCATGGAGGTCGACGATACAGCTTTCGATGATGAAGGCGGTCCGCGATATCCGATCTTGTAGCAAGTGAGCCAAGTAAAGACTGTCGATTGAACTCATTGGTGGTTCACAGTCAGTAGCTCAGCACGGTGGGCGTAGCGCTGGGTGATGCCTATCGACAGGCTCCTCAGCGCATCGGCCTCGCTGTGCAACAAACTGATAACGTTGACGCTGTTGGCCTCCGCGCTGGTGAGTTTGCGCAGGATTAACAGCAAATCGGTGGCACAGCTTTCGTTGACCGACGCCGACTCAATCAGGCGCAGTTGCAGGTGCTGGATGCAGTGAATGGAACTCATGGGTCGCCTTTGGTTGCGCATGACAGAGAGCGGCCTGGTGGCCTGAGACGGTTTTAGCCTTGCGCGCCCGGTGAACCAATAGGACTGGTCCGAATTTCAGTTGCAGGACTTTGCGCCGCCGCAGGCGATTGCTTGGGGTTGTTGGTGCTGCGCAGCGCTAGGACCAGGGCGCGCAATGTTGCGCGGTAAGCGGGGTCGTGCCAGGGCCTGGCGGCCTTGAGCAGGGCTTCCAGTTCAGCGGCCTCGCACGCCACGGCGGGCCACTCGATACTCAGCGCCGCGCCATGCAGCCGATGCGCGGCATGCAGGGCAGGCTCCAGCTGGCAGAGGGCAATGGCTTCGAGCAGGGCGAGCAGGTCTTGTTCGAAGGCTTCGCGGATGCGCACGTCGCTCATCCTGTCGGCTTCGGAGAAGGGGTGTGGGATCAGCGTCAGTTGCACGCCACACCACAACTCTATGGCGTCCTGCAGTTTACCCACGCTGATCGGCTTACCCAGGATGCCGTCCATCCCGGCATCGAAGCAGCGGCTGACATGTTCGCTGCCGGTAGACGCGGAAATCGCGATGATCGGGCAGCGTGCCTGGGCAGCGTCGTGCTCTATCATGCGGAACATCTGGGTCAGCGAATAGCCGTCCTGGTCGGGCAGGTCGCAGTCCATCAGGATCAGGTCGTAGGTGCCTTGTTCGAAACAATCCATGGCTTGAGCGCCATCCTTGGCAATCACCGCCGTACAGCCGAAACCCTCGATCTGGGCCTTTAGTACCGCCTGGTTGGCCACGGTGTCTTCCACCACCAATATGCGCAGGTTCTGTGTGGTTGCCGCCGGCGCACGAGGAGGCAAGGTTTTCAGGTGATTTTCCAGTGCGCCGGCCGAGGCCAGCTCGGCTGGCAGCGACAACTCCATGCGCGTGCCTTGGCCCGGCGTACTGTCGAGGGTGATGCCACCGCTCATCAACTGCAGCAAGTCACGACAGATAGCGAGCCCCAGGCCAGTACCGCCGGAGCGCCGATGTGTACGCGCCGCCTGGCTGTATGGCTGGAACAGCCGCTGCTGAGCCTCGGCGCTGATACCAATGCCGGTATCCGTTACCGTCAAACGGATGTGCTTGAGTGAAGGGGTGTCCGTGTCGGCGATCAGGTAGGCCACCTCGATACCGCCCTGTTCGGTGAATTTGATCGCGTTGGACAGCAAATTGTGCAGCACCTGCGCCAGGCGGGTGTCATCCAGCATCAGCAGGGGCGGATCAACAGGCCCCACAACGCTGATCGACAGATGCCGTTCACGGGCACGCAAGCTGTGCAGATCGACTACGTTTCTGATCAGGTTGGCGAGGTTCACGGGCACCGGCTCGAGTTTCACCTGGCCAGCCTCAAGCCTTGAGATGTCGAGCACATCGTCAAGCAACGTCAGCAGTGACTGCGCCCCGTTACTGGCCAGTTGCACGAAGTGCTGCTGCGTGCGGTCCAGCGGCGTGTTGTGCAACAGCTCCACAGAAGCCAGGACCGCGTTAATCGGTGAGCGAATTTCGTGGCTCATCACCGCCAGGAACATGGCCTTTTCCCGTTCGTTACTCACCGCCCGCTGGCGCTGGCGATGGGCTTGATACGCCAGGCCCGCCAACATCAGCACCACCAGTACAGTCAGGGCGACTTCATGGGGGTAGTGGTCAGTGAGCTCATGTAGCCCCATCTCTGGCGTTGCGTGCCCTTCGATCCAACTTGCGTGCAGCTCTCGGGTTTCCTCTAGGCTCAACGAGTCCAGTACCTGCTGGATGATCCCGAATAACATTGTGTCATCGGCACGCGTGCTCATGGCGAGCTTCGAGCCCATATCGGCCACGACGCCACCAATCTGTAGCTGGCCCTGAAACTGCCGGTACAGGAAGGGCACGAGGTAGGCCTCTGTAGCTATCGCGGCGTCTGCGGTGCCATCAGCCACCTGCTGCAGCATGTTCAGCGCGCTGCCTCCGATGATGGTGCGGGCTTTCGGTGCCTTGATATCGAGAACCTCGCGGTAGCGATCGGAGAAGGGCACGGTCACGGTCAGTTCATTGAGTTGGTCGAGACCGATAATGGGCGGATGAGTGGCGCGAATGACCACTACTGCAGTGGTGTTCAGGTAGAAACTGGTATGACGCAAGCGCGGATCCTGGCCACTGGGACCATTGAGGCGCACGGCTGAGATCAGGTCGGCCTTGCCGGTCGCCAGCATTTCGGCGCGCTCCTGTACCGAATGGGCCGGGATGTATTCCAGGCGCATGCCTGTCCTGCTTGCGATCAATTGCAAGTATTCTGCGGAAAGACCTCGGAGGTGGCCGTTTTCCATGTATTCGATGGGCATCAGGTCTTCGACCACGGCAACGCGCAATACCGGATGCTTTGCGATCCAGGCGCCTTGCTCGGCGGTGAGCGCGAACGGCACCGGTGGATCGTTCTCCAGGGCCCAGGCGTTGGGGGTGCATAACAGGGCAAGAAGAAGCCAGGTGCGCAGATGGCAACGGACGTGCATCGTCAGTCCAGGGTCTTCATGATTTTGAACAGGCCGTTGTTGGAGGTGACACCCAGCTTGCGGAAGGCAGTCGCTTTCTGGGCGCTGATGGTCTTGATACTGCGATTGAACTTGTCAGCTATCTCGGTCACCGTCATGCCCTCCAGGTAACAGCGGATCACCTCCTGCTCGCGTGCCGACAATCCGGCGCGACCGAGCGCATTGTCGCTGATCGGTTGCTGGGCCGTGTCAACCGGACGGATGGCGTCCGCCACCTGGTAGGACATATCTGCGCTGAGGTAGATTGCACCTGAGGCGACGGTGCGAATGGCCTTGACCAGGCCCGAGAGGTCTTCGCCTTTTCCGACGAAGCCACGGGCACCCACTCGCAATGCAAGTGAAACGGTGGCTGATTCGTGGTGGGTTGACAGCACCAGGATCCGGCAATCAGGGAAGCGCGCACGTAGGGCGCGTATCAGCGAAACACCATCGAGCTCGTCGCGTCCCAAAGCAAAATCCAGCAACAATACCTGCGCCGAGGTGGCAGCCATGCCTCGCAGCAGTTCGCGGCTGTTTTCATAGACTCCGACAATTTCAATGCCGGGCTCCTCGCCAAGGTGACTGACAAGGCCGTGCCGAACGACGGCGTGATCGTCAAGCAGTGCCACACGTAGGGGTTTCATAGATGCCAATGAACACTCGATAAAGGTCAAGCGACTGTAGGATTAAAGACCATGAACATGGCCGATACCAGTGCCTGGGCAAGCAGATAAATGAACACAGGGTCCTCCTGCACACGCGGGATATGACGGCCTGTACAGGTGCTGCCACTATGGCAGAAGCATATCGACGAACGCGTCTCGCTCCAGAGGGCGTGCCAGGGCGAACCCTTGTCCGGTTCGGCAACCCAAACGGCTGAGTAACTCGATGCTAGCGGCGTCTTCTATGCCCTCGGTGACCAGGTTCAGGTTGAACAATCGCGCCAGGCCGACGATGCCGGAAATGATCTCGCTTGACTGTGAAGACTGCCCCACGGCCCGGACCAGCGATCCGTCGATTTTCATTTCGTCAAAAGGTATGCGAGCCAACAGCGCAAGGGTCGCGGCGCCGGCCCCAAAATCATCTAGCGAGACCTTGAAACCTTTCGCACGCAAGGCTGTGATCGAGGCTGACAGTGCCAGTTCGTTGTCCGCTGCCATCTCTTCGGTCAGTTCGATTTTCAGGCGCCGGGGGGGCAGTCCTGCCTTGAGCATCTTGTCCGCCAGCCGCGTGGCCAGCCCCGCAGCGCAGAGTGTGCGGGCCGATGCATTGATTGCGATGGGGATATCCAGCCCATGACGATCAAGGGTGCCCAGGATTTCGATCACTGACTTTTCGATATAGCTGAACAGTAACAGGTCGAGTCCCAACTGATTGACCAATGGAATCAGAATGGATGGCGGCACCTCACCGTATCGCGGATGCCGCCAGCGGACCAATGCTTCGGCGCCGACCACTCGCCGGCTGGTCAGGTCGTATTGGGGCTGCAAAACCACCCGTAGTCCCTCGCCCGTGGCCAGTACAGTGACAACATCATCCTCGCCGATCAGGTTTTCCAGCTTTTCCGGCTGGGCGCTTTGCGGTCGGGGATGTCCAGTGCCTGCGAGCTTCTCGAGTACCTGCGGCAGTTGGATGGGATCACTCTCGCCGACGATCTCGACGTGAACGCCTGCGGCTTCGGCAAGGCGGGCATGGGACGCCAGTGCGGTGGTGGATATACCATTTAGCGACTCTTGCCAGCCGTGCTCGTTACCCGTGTCCGGCTCGGTTGTAAGGGGGCACGGGACGCTCTGTGCGGTCCAGACGATGTGCGGAATGCTGCACAGGCGACCGGACGTATTCATCTCACTGACCCAGCATGGGAGCATGAGGCTGTCGACCTGGTTGGCATGGATCTCGGCCATGATGATGTCCACCGTCTGCTTGCGCAGGCGAGTCATCAGGCTGTTCAGCGAGTCGAGATGCTCGATGTGGAACAGCTCGCTGTCACCCAGACGGGCAATCATGCGCAGTGCGTAGTGGTTATCGTTGCTGAGTATGACCACTCGGGTCCGGGAAGCGGGCGCGGTGGCGATGACGGGGTTTGCCATCTTGAAGTTGCTCATTGGTTGACCTGCTGGCATTTGAGCAATTGGCCATTAGCTACTCCATAAGACTGGGCCTAAAAGGCCTGTGCGAGGCGGAGTCGCTGCCGCGCTGCCGGCAGGCGACATGGCTCATTTCTAGGAGTAGGCCGATGGTTGATGTGGCATGCGTTGCGCAGAATCCGCCGTGATGGACGCGAGCGTGGCGGACCTGGCCTGCATGGCGTGTGAGCGTCATATGAACGAGCTAAGGGGAGCTTTCTCCGACTACCTCGAACCAGTGATTAGTCGTGTTCAGCCAGAACTGCGAGTGCGTTGTTCACAGCGCGCACCGCTACCCCTCAATAAACCGCCCAACAATCTCATCCAGCCGATCACAGCACCGCTCCAGCTCTCGCCCCGAGCTGGTCGCAATACCAAGCAGAATCCCGCTACTGGCCTGCGCCTGATCCAGATACCACGACGACAATGCCCCAGGCGACATGCCGAACATCGACGCCTCTCTGACAATGCTCACATCCGGCGTCCCAGCCGGCAGTCGCAACAGCACCGCCAGCCCGGCAGTGCAGATTTCGGCGCCCAGTGCCCTTTTTTTCAAGGCGCTGAGCAGTTCGTCACGCTGGCTGCGGTACAGGCGTTTCGCCCGGCGAAGATGGCGCAGGTAATGCCCCTGCTGCATGAATTCCGCCGTGGCCAGTTGCACGGCGGGACCTGGCGCGGGGCTCAGGCAGGCGGCGACTTCGCCGAGCCTGGGGGCCAGTGCCGGTGGGGCAATGAGGAAGCCCAGGCGCAGCGCGGGGCTGATGGTCTTGCTGAAGGAGCCGATGTGCACCACACGGCCATTGCGGTCCAGGGAGGCGAGGGCGGGTGCTGCCCTGGACTCCAATTGCAGCTCGCTGAGGTAGTCGTCTTCGATGATCCAGGCGTTGTTCTGCGCGGCCCAGTCGAGCAGGTTCAGGCGTCTGGGCAGGGACAACGTGACGCCCAGTGGGGCGTGCTGTCCGGGGGTGACCAGCGCCACGGCGGCATCCGGCGCCAGGCGCCGGCCCTGTTCGACGTCCATGCCCGACGCGTCCACCGGTACGGGGACCGGCACCAGCCCGGCGAGCTCCAGGCCTTTTCGGGAGAACGGAAAGCCGGGGTCTTCGATCCAGGCCTTGCGGCCGCCGATGTTCAGCGTCTGCAGAAGCAGGCCGAGCCCGCCAGCGAATCCACTGGTGATGATCACCTGCGAGGGCAGGCACTCGATGCCTCGGGCGATAGCCACATAGGCGGCCACCACCCGGCGCAGTTCCAGTTCGCCCCGCGGGTCGGGGTACTGGATCGAGCCGCGCATCTCCGAGCGCATGGCATGTGAGCGAATTTGGCTGAACAGCCTCGCTGGCAGGCTTTCATGGGCCGGCACACCGAGCTGGAAGATTGCAGGGCCTGCGGTGAACTCACGGTAAAGCTCCATGAACGGTGTTTCGCGCGGGGGTGTCTCTTCGCGCGCGGGCAGTGCTGGCCGGTCGCAGACGCGTGTGCCATCCGCCCGTGAGGCGACCACGAGCTGGGCGTCCACGAGCATCTCGTAGGCGGCGCGCACGGTGCCGCGCGCTACGCCCAACTGGGCGGCGAGGTCCAGCCAGGAGGGGAGGCGTGCGCCAGGCTTGATTACGCCGGATTCGATCGCGGCACAAATGCTGGCGCGGATCTGCTCGGTCAAGGGTGTTTTTGCAGCGCGGTCGATGCTGACGTTGAGCGACATGAGTATTTAGGCCTGGACGCGACGAGGTAGCCGCCTGGTACATGTAAAAAATGTGTTTTTGGTGCTTTTTAATGTACCAGATAGCACCGAGACTGACGTTGCCATTCATTCCATGAGGAACTCTCGATGAAGCGTTTTTCGCTCACGGCTACCCTTTTTGCCGGCGTCCTGGTGGGCGCTTCGCTGACGGCCCAGGCGCATGGTGTCGGCGAGGTAGTGACGCCCAACTTCGAACATGCCATTCCCAACATTCCAGGCAAATCGCTGGTGGCGGTCGAGGTGGACTATGCGCCGGGGGCACAGTCGCCTTCGCATGTGCATGCCCAATCTGCATTCATCTACGCCTATGTCGTATCGGGGGCCATCGAGTCCCAGGTCGATGATGGCCCCAAGCAGGTCTTCAAGGCCGGTGAAAGCTGGTACGAGAATCCCGGCGCGCGTCATACCGTGAGCCGTAACGCCAGCAAGACAGCGCCTGCGAAGTTGCTCGCGGTCTTCATTGTCGATAGCGATGACAAAGCCCTCACCACACCTGTCGCACAGGCCGGGGAGAAGTAAGATGACCAACCGACTCGATTACAACCAACTGGCACCCGGTGGGGCAAAGGCCCTGGGAGGGGTCTACGCCTATGTCATGCAGAGCGGCCCCGATGCAACGCTGGTAGAACTGGTCTACCTGCGGGTCTCGCAGATCAACAACTGCGCCTATTGCCTGGACATGCATACCCGCGACCTGATCAAGAAAGGCCAGAAGATCGAGAAGATCGCCCTGGTCCAGGCCTGGGCAGAAGCGGGCGATCTGTTCGATGCGCGCGAGCGGGCGGCACTTGCCTGGGCCGAGCAGGTCACGCGAGTGGAGCAGACCGGTGTGCCGGATGACGCCTATGCAGCAGCCCGCCTGGTGTTTGCCGAGCGCGAGCTGATCGACCTGACGATCGCCATCAGCTTGATGAACGCCTACAACCGTATGGCCATCAGTTTCCGCAACACGCCTAAGGCCGTCGAGGAGTTGGCGCGATGAAGGTGCTGATTGCCGGGCGCCAGACTCGGTGACCCCAGAACAGGCGTTGGTCAGTTTTGGCAGGAGGCGCTGTTCTATCATGCAGCGATCCGGGGTGCGTCCAATGCTCGGACCAAAGCACTGCTGGGATTCCGACCTGCCACAGGCCGTTGACCTTTATTGTCCTGATGACCTGTTCTCCTGCGCACAAAGCCCTGGCATGCCAGGGCTTTTGTTTGCGGATGAGCCAGGGCCGGTCAAAGGTGGTCGGCGTCCACCACCGCCTGTGCGAAGGCAGCAGGTGCCTCCTGCGGTGGGTTATGGCCAATCCCGCCGGTCAGCAGGCGATGCTCGTACTTCCCGGTAAAACGTTGCCGATAGGCGTCTGCCGGCGGATGCGGTGCGCCGTTGGCGTCGCCTTCGAGGGTGATGGTCGGTACCGTGATTGCGGGGAACTTGGCCAGTTTCGCTTCCAGCGGGTCGTATTGAGTCTCGCCCTGCGCCAGGCCCAGGCGCCAACGGTAGTTGTTGACTGTGATCGCCACCTGATCAGGGTTGTCCAGCGCCTTGGCACTGCGATCGAAGGTGGCATCGTCGAATGCCCACTTCGGCGAGGCGAGCTGCCAGATCAGCTTGGCGAAGTCATGACGATTCTTTTCATACCCGGCACGGCCGCGCTCTGTGGCGAAGTAGAACTGGTACCACCATTGCAGCTCGGCACTGGGCGGCAGCGGGGCCTTGGCGGCCTCCTGGCTGCTGATGAGATAGCCGCTGACCGAGACCAGCGCCTTGACCCGCTCGGGCCACAGGGCCGAGACGATGTCGGCGCTGCGCGCACCCCAGTCGAAGCCGGCGAGCACGGCCTTTTGCACGTGCAGGGCGTCCATGAAGGCGATCACATCGCTGGCCAGGGCCGAGGGTTGAGCGTTGCGAGGTGTCTTGTCGGAGAGGAAGCGGGTGTCGCCGTAGCCGCGAACATAGGGCACCAGGACGCGATAACCCTTGGCAGCGAGCAGGGGCGTCACGCTTTCGAAGCTGTGGATGTCATAGGGCCAGCCGTGCAGCAGGATGACTACGGGACCGTCGGCGGGGCCCTGTTCGACGTAGGCGACATCCAGCACGCCGGCCTTGATGTGCTTGAGCGGGCCGAAGCTGTTGTGGGGGGGCTGCGCCTTTGTCGTGTCGAGCGTGATGTCGGCCGCCTGGGCTGCGCCGCTGGCGACGAGGCTCAGCGGAACCAGGGCAGCGGCGAGCAGGGCGGGATAACGGAAGCGACGAGGGTGGCTGCTGAACATGGACAGTTCCTTGGCTGGGCTATGGGTG
The DNA here is from genome assembly GCF_001320965.1 of Pseudomonas sp. NBRC 111143. NCBI lineage: Bacteria > Pseudomonadati > Pseudomonadota > Gammaproteobacteria > Pseudomonadales > Pseudomonadaceae > Pseudomonas > Pseudomonas sp. NBRC 111143. Next base: position 21,337 of record NZ_BCBT01000015.1, read on the forward strand.
GGTTATCGCGCCAGTAGAATGTCGCGGTGTATCGCAGGTGTGTCCGATCAAGCGGGAAGGGTTTTCCCGTGTATCAGGCAAAGGCTCTGATACACGGGTATACACAACTGGATCGCTGCTTCAGGTATGTCGGCCCGTGAGCATCACCGACCCAATTTGTGCAAGGCATCCAGGATCGCCTTGGCAGCGATGTCGGATCCGTCTAGCGACAAATGTACAGCATCGGAATAAAGCAATTTTCCATCAATCGCCGCGCCGCAGCTATCGTCTGGGCAAAGGTAGTCAGAGGGCTCTACGTAGTGGGTGTTCTCCGTCTTTTCGGCGAAGGTGCGCAGCGCTTGGTTGAAGCGATGAGGATAGGCCTGCTCGCTCGGATAGTTCATGCTTGCCTGGCAGCCTTGGTAGACGAATTGTGGTCGCAGAAGGCAGGAGCCTGCGGAGTTTTCCATCGAGAAATAGGGCTGTATGCCGACGATGATGAAAGGCCTATCTCCAATATCGTTTCGCAAGCGCCGTAGCATATCGATGATGACGTGCTGGTAGTCCTCATCGTTACTCCTATCGACTTGATCGCCCTTGCTGTCGGCGATCATGCTTTTGTAGCCTTCCCAGCTTTCTGCCAGCACGAACGGGAGATCGTTGTCTTTCAGCTTACCCATGGCGCTGGTAGAGGTGTTGCGGCAGTCCTGGCGAGGTACATTGTTGAAAATGCGGGTATATTCGCCAGAAAGCACGCAGCCACGCTGGAAAACCCCACCTACACTCTCGCCGCTTTCCTTCAAGTGCTTGTCCAGCTCGCTGGCGTACAGCAATGCAAAGATGTCGCCGTTGGGGTATCCACTTGGCCCAGCGAAGTGTCGAGCGCGAAACCTGTGCCGCCATAGTGTGTGGCATGGAAGTTGACGGAGTCGTCGGCAAACACTAGGTAGTCGGCGGGTATCCTTTCCTTCATGCCGTTCTGCATCACGACGATGTGAGCAAGATGGAGCAAGGCCGCGACTGCACACGTCACGGCAGTCATCCCGACAGGCTTGACCCAGCGAGTTTTACGCATGAAGACAGTTTCCACCATGCGGTACATCAGGTAACCCAGAACGATCGAAGCGATCAGCAATCCGACTTTCTCAGCCCCCACAAGCGGGCGGAACAGGTAGTACTTGCAGAATACTGCCAGCGGCCAATGCACTAAGTAGAAGGAATATGAAATCAAATCCCAGCTTGACCGTGGGCCAGGTGTGCAATACGGCGGCAGCCCGTGCCCGCCCAGCGTGAATGCTTGCAGCGGCGCCCAGGCAAGGTACAAAAGCTCGCAAGCCAGGGAAGGGGATGAGAATTCGAGCAACATTGTCGAACCGATGATGAGCACGACGCCAGAAAGCGCCAGGCCGGATTCAACTCCGGGGCTCATGCGTTGATGGCTGATGAACGCTAGCATCGCGCCGATGGACAGTTCGAAAACTCGATAAGGCATCATGAAATAGGCGGCAGATGCGTCATGACCGAGCACGATTTGCGAGGCCACCCGAGATGCAAGGGTCATGGCGACAAGCAAGCGAGCGAAAAAACGATCGGAGACTTTCAATGCAGCCCAGACAATGAAGAGCCATACCACGTAGAACTGCCACTCTGCACCCAGGGACCAGGTGTGCAAGAGAGGTTGTGTCTGTGCCGCTGCGTCGAAGTATCCCTGGTTCAGCCAGAAATAGGAGTTCGACGCGGAAAACAGCGAGTACTGAGACGACTGTGCAAGGGTTTTGAACGACGCAGGCTCCATCAGCAGGTAACCGGCGCACAGCGTGAGCAGCACCGTTACGATCAGCGTCGGATGCAGGCGCAGCAGCCGTCTTGCGTAGAAGTCCGTGACGAGAATCGTCCCGCATTGATGGTGTTGCGAATGACTCCGGTGATCACGTAGCCGGAGGTCACGAAGAATACATCAACACCCACGAAACCGCCGGAAACTCCGAGCTCGAAGTAGAACAGAAGTACTAACAATACGGCTGGCGCGAAGCCCGTCGATATCAGGTCGATAGGCCACCTGTTTTCCTGCATTGTGTTTGGCGCCTTCCTTGGTGGTGTTAAAAGGTGGAAATGATAGTAGCTTCGTTGACTCAGTGAGAATGTTCGGTACTGAAGATATTCGAGAACATCGGTATCAGCAGATCGCCCCCGTGCTCGTTGAGGTGGTCGTCGTCGACGTACAGCGGCATTCCTTCGTGATCGCCGTAACAGCGTTGCTGATCACACAGATAAGGTAGCGGGTCGAGAATCTTGACTCCACACTGCTTCGCCGCCGCATCCTGGGTTTCCCAGATGAACGCATGGCGCTGCATGTACTCCTCGAGGCTGATCGAGACTCTTTGAGTGCCAATCGGCAGCATCGCGCGGCGTGCCATCGTCTTGGGTACACTGATCTTGAGTTCCGGGAATGGGCGAACCATATAAACAGGCCGAGTCTTGGCGAACTCGCACGCGGTCTGGATAATACCGTTCCTCATTTCGGCGAGAAACTCAGGCGTTACGGATGCATAGGGCTTGGTGATATAGAACACGGGCGTATCCACCTCCGCGACCCTGTCAGGCTCGTTGGGCCCAAAGAGGGAGCTTGAGGTCCTGCTGACAATCAGCAGCGGTACATTGGAGGGGAGCGTCTTCTGCTTTTCCAGCGCGAGGTCAAGAAACTCGCTGCATGTATTGTTCGGGTCGGAGGTGAGTCGGATACCGAAAATGGTGGGGCAGCTGTGAAGCTCCCAGTCGAGTACATGGAGACGAGCCTCGGGTAGTGATCGCTCCACCGCTCTGACGATAGATGCTGCGTGGCTGTCGCCCAATACGATCACCCCAAGTTCTGGCCCGCCGTAAGTGCATTGGGCGTCAGTCACCTTATGTTTGTTAGCGTTGACGAAACACTCTGTCAGGCGCGGATTTCTGACGGCAGCTTCGCGCTGAATCGCCTGCGCCTCCAGCGCGATGGTTCGCGTTGGTACGCCTGCACTGCGATCGACAAGCAGGCTAGGCACAATGACCAGTAGAGTTGCAACTGCGATGCTCGCGAGGGCGACCGCATGGGTTTTGGTGGAGAGTAGGCGCTGGGTGTTTTTCTCCACAATTGTGTACGAGATATGCCCCAGCAGTAGGCTCAATAGCAGGCCTGTCATTGTCGGGACGGGCTGTTGGCGCAGCTCCAGCAGCACCAGTGCGGCGACGATCGGCCAGTGCCACAGGTAGATCGAATACGAACGATCGCCGAGCCATTGCAGGATTGTCGGGCTGGTCAGGAGACTGTTCTGCCGAGCCGCCAGAATGACCAGCGCACTGCCTAGAACAGGCAATAGTGCCTGCCACCCCGGCCACCCAGCACCCGGTCTGATTGACAGGATCGAAACCACTATCAATGCGAATCCTGCGGCCCACGCGCAGGATTTGATCAGTGGTATGGGACGGACCCTACGGCCTAGCAGGAATACGAGCCCACCCGCGAGCATCTCCCATGCTCGCATGGGCAGCAGATAGAAGGCTGCCGAAGGATAAGCCGACGATATGAGAATCGAGGCGGTCAGTGAGCCGGCCGCAAGCAATGTCATGAGGGCGATCATTACGTTCTGTCGGCCCGAAAGTCGCCTGATCACCATGAGGACCAACGGCAGTAGCAGATAGAACTGCCACTCGACTGACAACGACCAGGTGTGCAATAGCCACTTGTCGTAGGCACTGGTGTCGAAGTATCCCGCCTCTTGCCAGAATGTCGAATTGGAGTGGAAGGTCAGTGCCGACATCGTGTGTCTGGCCAGCATCTGGTAGTCCTCCTGCGGGAGCAGGAACCAACCTGCCGACATCAGCGCCGCACAGAGGACTATCAGGGCCGGCAATATGCGCCTTGCCCTGGAAAGGTAGAACGCAACCAGCGAAAAGCGGCCCTCGTGCTCGAGACCTCCAACGATGATCGAAGTCATCAGGAAGCCTGAAATGACAAAGAAGATGTCGACACCGACGAAACCACCGAGAAATCCGGATACGCCGAAGTGGTATAACACCACCGCCATCACCGCCCATGCTCGGAGTCCGTTGATGTCGTGACGAAATACACGTACCGGTAAAGCGTTTTTGGAATTGGTCAAGGAGCTGCTCGCCAGGCCAAGTGTCGAACGGGAGAAAAAGTGCGGCATTCTACAACTGATGGGATTCTGAGCACAGATCAGCCGCCATTTATTGTACGGATATCCTCCAGAAGGTCGTCCTGGCCCGATGAGTTTGCGGCAAACGGAGTAGGATGGTGCTTTTGCGTACGGTCTGGAATGCCATGAACACAATGTTGTTTCGTCTCGCCTCACTTGCCGATGTAGATCGCTGCCACCACATCGAAATCACTGCCTACGAAGGCGACGAAGCGGCCACGCGGGAGAAGATTGCCACGCGCATCGCCCAGTACCCGGAGGGTTTCCTGGTGCTGGAACAGGACGGCCAAGTGGTGGGTTTCATCAACAGTGGTTGTGCCCACGAGGTGGTGATGTCCGATGAGGCGTTCAAGGAACTGGTCGGGCACGATGCCCAGGCGCCCAATGTGGTGATCATGTCGGTGGTGGTCGATCCGGCGTTTCAGGGGCGCGGTTTCGCCGGTCAACTGATGACGCGCTTCGTCACGCAGATGCGTGAACGTGGCAAGGCGACCATTCACCTGATGTGCAAAGACCAGCATGTAGGGTTGTACGAAAAGATGGGATACGAGTACGTGAAACCTTCCAGCTCCGATCACGGTGGCATGGCTTGGCATGAAATGGTCATGAGCCTCTGAACGACTGCCAGGACTGATTCTTCTATAGCCAGGGAGCGGCATATGAAATACGTGGTGATCGAAAGCCATCGCAGTGAATACCCTCGACCCATCAGCTTCGCCCGAGGGACGTTGTTGCAGATCGGGCAGCGTTACGAGGGCGAGGAAGACTGGCAGGACTGGTACCTGTGCAGTTGTGAGGGGCAAGAGCCAGGCTGGGTACCGGGGCAACTGATCGAGCGGCTCGGTGTTGGCCAGGGGCGGGCACTGGAGTCGTACTCGGCCTATGAGCTGGACGCTGATCCCGGGCAGGTGATGGTGGGGCTGCGGCGCTTGAACGGCTGGCTCTGGTGTCGGCGCCAGCGCAACGGTGAACTGGGGTGGTTGCCGTTGGAAAAGTTGCGACAGATGGACTGAACGATCAATCTGATATGCTTTTTTTCCAGCAACCTGAATCTGTAACCGTATCAGCCAAGGCCTGACAATGCCCCTCAAGCCCAGCCGTACGAAGCGGTATGCGCTGGGCAAGCGCGGCTGCACCGTATCCTGACGGGCAGCTCTGCCGTTCAGTCCCCACTTTGTCGAGGTTCCAATGGGCAAGCTTGCGTTGTTCCTGGGTGGTTTCCTGATGCTGACGATCCTGATCGGCTTGCTGGGTACCATCCCGCCGGGCTGAAATGCCCGTCCAACTTACCCGAGCCCGTCTACCCGTGAGACGGGCTTGATGCGTTTTACCTCCTGCTACGCCTCTCATCGACTTTCCGTCGGCTTCTTGTTGATATTTATTCTTGTCTGATGACCGCTCGTGTAATCTCCCGCGGCCGTTTTCGGCCCCTGAGCGTGGGGGCGTCTGGAGTTTTGGCTTGACGGCAGCCCACCTGTCTCGGAGTCGTACATGGAAAGCAAGAAGGGCACTGCAGCGATGCTGGAGTGGCGGGAGCGGTTCGTTGGCACAGGTATCGCCAGCGAACGGGATTACGAGCAGGCACTGGTCTGTGCCGGACAACTCGAGCAGGCCGGGGCGATCAACGTTGGCGAGTGGATCGAATTGGTCAAGCTGGCCAATGCTGCACTGGTGCGTGTGCGATAAGTCGTTATCTGGCCTCGGAATTCTGTCCACAAAAAACGTGGGTAGGTCTGTGGATAAAACGCTACAAGCCAGGAGTGAAGCGGCCTTTGTTAAATTGAGCAGAATTTGTACAGCACCATCTGAGGGTCAGGGACGCGCACGCCGCAGCGCTTGCAGCAGTTCACGGACCCGAGCCGGTTGTTCGCCTGGCGGATAGAGCGCATGCATCTGTGGATCCTGGCCGCTGCTGGAGGTCAGGTGATACGCCGGACATACCCGCAGCAAGCGCCCGGCCTGCACTTGTGGTTCGCCCAGCCAGTCGGCGAGGCGGGCGATGCCGGCGCCTGCCAACGCGCTTTGATACACCGCAGTGCCAGCGGACAGGCGCAGGCGCGGACGTGGTCGCAGGCTGGTGATCTGGCCGTCGCGGCAGAAATGCCAGGCCTTGAGGATGCGCGGAGCGGTGTGCAGGATCAGCGCATGGCCGCTCAACTCCTCTGGCTCCAGTGGCAAGCCGTGTTGCTGCAGGTACGCCGGGCTGGCGTACAGGTGGCGGCGGTAGTTCCACAGTGGGTAGCCGATCAGTTCGCTTGACTGGGGAAAGGCGCCGCGCACGACGAAATCGAACTTGCCTTGCACCGGGTCCAGGGCCTGGTCGACGAACTGTACGTCCAGGGTTACCTGGGGGTGACGCTGGGAAAAGTCGGCGAGTACCGCTGGCAGTACTTTCTGGCCTAACAGTTCGGGCACTGCGAAGCGGATCCAGCCTTGTGCCGAACCGCTCAGCGCCGCCAGCTCATCGGCGGCATCACGTTGCACCTCCAGCAAGCGTTGTGCATGTGGCAGCAGGTGCTCACCGGCTTCGGTCAGGGTCACGGCGTTGGCACTGCGATTGAGCAGGCGGGTGCCAGCGTTGTCCTCCAGTGCTTGCACCGCACGGGTTACGGCGCTGGGTGAGCGCCCCAACGCGCGGGCAGCGGCAACGAAGCTGCGCTTGTGGGCGACGCTGACGAAGGCCTGTATTTCGCGCAGCATGTCCAGTGCCATGGCGAGTTCCTCATTGCGGTTTGTGCAATATGGCATTTCAACACAGGTGTGGCCATTTGATTAGGCTTTGCGCACGCTCTCCCTGCCTGGAACCTTTCAAATGACGGATATCGTCCTGTTGTCCCTGTTCGCTTTCGCTGCCGGATTGATCGATGCTGCGGTCGGCGGCGGCGGGCTGATCCAGATTCCTGCATTGTTCAATGTGTTGCCCGGTGCTCAACCGGCAGCGCTGCTGGGCACCAACAAGTTCGCGTCGGTGTGCGGCACGGCTTTCGCTGCGCGCTCGTTTATTCGCAAGGTCAGCCTCGACTGGGGGCTGATCGTGCCGGCGATGGCCAGTGCCTTTGTGATGTCGTTCGTCGGGGCTGCGACCGTGTCGTTGGTCCCTCCGAGCGTGATGCGCCCAGCGGTGCTGGTGCTGATCGTATTGATGGCGATCTACACGTTCTGCAAGAAGGACTTCGGTGCCGTGCACACACCGACGCGCATCGGCCGCAGGGAACAGTGCCTGGCGGTACTGATCGGCGGTGCCATCGGTTTCTATGACGGTCTGTTCGGCCCTGGCACGGGCAGCTTCCTGATCTTCCTGTTCATCCGCTTTTTCGCCCTGGATTTTCTCCACGCCTCGGCGTCGGCCAAGCTTGTGAACATCGCCACCAATCTTGCAGCGCTGGTGTTCTTCGTGCCCTCGGGTAACGTGCTGTGGGCCATTGCATTGCCGATGGCGGTGTTCAACATCCTGGGGGCTTTGACGGGTACCTGGTTGGCGGTACGCAAGGGGGCAGGGTTCGTGCGCGGGCTGTTCCTGGTGCTGCTGTGCGTGCTGATCGGCAAGCTTTCGTGGGACCTGATCGGCTGACTCAGACGACCTGGCGCTGGGCCTGCTCGACACGATTGCGGCCATGGGCCTTGGCGCGATACAGCGCCTGGTCGGCGTCGGCCAGCAAGGCATCAAGGTCGGCTATCGGTTGGCTATCGTTGCAGCCACTGACACCGATGCTCACGGTGATACGCAGTGGCACCTCGCCTTGCACCATCTGCAGGTCCTGCACGGCCCGGCGCAGACGCTCGGCAGTGAACGCGGCCTGTTCAGGAGCCAGCCCCGGAATGACGATGACGAACTCCTCGCCACCCAGGCGTGCGAACAGTTCGCCATCGTGCAGTTGGTCCTGCAGTGCCCTGGCGCATTGGCGCAGGACGTGGTCGCCGACGGCGTGGCCATGGCGATCATTGATGGCCTTGAAGTAGTCGATATCGAGCATCATCAAGGTCAGCGGCAGCGTCTGGGCATGCTGCTGCCGGCCTTCGAGCAGGGCGTTGGCCTGGCGAGTGAAGGCGCTGCGTGTCAGGGCGCCGGTCAGGTGATCGATGGTCGCCTGGTGCGCCAGGCGCGACAGCAGGGCGCGGTTGGCGTTACTCACGCAGGCCACCATCAGAGGCCCGAGCACCAGCATGGCGATGCCCAGGCGAGCCGACATCAGCGCAGTGACGCCAGGCTCGCTCTGCGGCACGCTGAAATGCATCAGGTTCTGGGCTACGGCAACGATGAGGGTGCTACCCGCTGTCAGGGTCAGCAACGAAAGCATGAAGGGGGAGTAGCTCAGGGCGCACCACAGCAGCGCAGAAATGGGGAAGGCGATTGCGCCAGGGCCGCCGAAAACGATACTGAGCACCAGCGACGCCAGCAGCACCAGCAAGGGTGCCAGTCGCACAGGCAGCCCTCCGCTGCGCACCAGGGCCGGGAGCGACGGCGCAGTGAGCATGATCGGCAGCACGAGTACGCTGGTGGAGAACTGTTCGCTGAACCAGGCCAGCCAGGTGGTGCGCAATGACTGATCGAACCAGGGCGCGGCCATCACGCAGGCGAGGCTCGCAGCCACCACGGCCCCTGCGGCACAGGCAGCGAACACGCGCAGTACGCCGTGAGGTGTACGCAGGCGCCGGTGGGAGCGGGGCAAGTGCGCCAACAAACGCCAGAAGGTGACGATCGCACCGACGTTGCACAGGTTGAACCACAGGGCCGGGCGCCACTCGCTGCCACAGATCAGGTCGGCACTGACCATCGCCAGGTACATCAGGGCCACGCCCAGGATACTGCCCTGGCGGGGATGGCGCAGCAGAACCCCGGCCAACACCGCATTGACCGGCCAGAACAGCGACAGGGATTCGATCGGCCTGGCCAGGATGCCGCCCAGCGTCAGGGCGAAGGTCAGGCCAAACAGGATCAACGGAGGCAGCAGGCGCGACTGGGCTGAAAACACCATGGGCTCGACCGACAAGCGGAAACGTAATCCAGGACGACTACAGCGAACACCTGGGACACATGGCTTGCAGTGTGGTTCATGAAACGAATTGATGTCAATTGGATATTAGTTTGTGCCGATCCTCCCTGATATTTCAGGTTTGGTACAGGTTTTCAGCCGGCTCACTGCAACCCGAAGAACCAGGGCACCATCACCACGGTCACTCCCATCACCAGCAGGGTGAAGGGCACACCGATCTTGACGAAGTCGGCGAAGCGGTACTGGCCTGGGCCGAGCACCAGGGTATTGACCGGCGAGGACACCGGCGTCATGAAGGCTGCCGAGGCGGCCAGGGCCACGGTCATGGCGAAGGGGTACGGTGACATCCCCAGCTGTTGCGCCGTGCTGATCGCAACCGGAGCCATGAGCACTGCCGTAGCAGTATTGGAGATGAACAGCCCGATCACTGCGGTGAGGGCGAACAGGCAGGCCAGGATGGCCAGCGGGCCGGCGCCGCCGAGCAGGCCGACCAGCCCGGTGACGGCCAGGTCGATGCCGCCGGTCTTCTGCAGGGCCAGGGCGAAGGGCAGCATGCCGACGATCAGTACCAGGCTTTGCCAATGGATCGCGCGGTAGGCGCTGTTCATGTCGATACAGCGCCCGGCGCCCATCAACAGGCAGCCGATCAGCGCAGCGAGGACATTGGGTACCAGGCCGCTGACCATCAGTCCGACCATCACCGCCAGGCTCAGCAAGGCGTGCGGAGCACGGGCGCGCGCAGGCGCCACCTGATCGACTTCGGCTGGCAGGCTGAGTACCAGGAAGTCGCGCGGCTGACTTTGCAACTGGCGCACGGCCTTCCAGGGGCCGATGACCAGCAGGGTATCGCCCAGGCGCAGTTTCTCTTCCACCAGTTGCTCATCGACCGCGTTCTGCTCGCGGCGCAGGCCGACCACATTGAGGCCGTAGCGACTGCGAAAGGCCAGCTCCAGGATAGTCTTGCCGATCAGTTGCGAACCGGGCGGCAGCGAGACCTCGGCCATGCCCACTTCCTGCGATTGATCGATGAAGTAGGCGGCCTTGAAGTGCAGTGGTTCCAGTTGCATGGTCTGGCACAGGCTGCGCAGATCGTCGCGATTGGCGAAGAGGTCGAGCAGCAGCACATCGCCCTGTTGCAGCAAGGTGCCGGAGTCGGCGGCGATCACCCGGGTGGTGAATTTGTGCTGGCGCTCGATGCCGACCACATTGGCGCCATGGCGGGTACGTAATTCGAGTTCGCCAAGGGTATGGCCGATCAGCGGCGAATGTGGACGAATGCGCAGCCGCCGCTCGCGGCCGCTGAGTTTGTAGTCCAGCACCAGGTCGAGCAGGGTGCGGCGGCTTTCGCTGCGGCCGTCCTTGCGCACCTCGCCGTTGAGCCAGCGGCGGGTCAGCAACATGTAGCCCACGCCCAGCACCAGGATGACCAGGCCGAACGGGGTGAAACTGAAGAAATTGAAGCCCTCCAGCCCATGGCGTACCAGCTCGCTGTGCACCACCACGTTCGGTGGCGTCGCCACCAGGCTTAGCATGCCGCTGATCAGGCCGGCGAAGCTCAGCGGCATCATCAGGCGGCTTGGCGAGCGCTTTTGACGCGCAGCGATGCTCAGCACCACCGGGATGAAGATCGCTACCACCCCGGTCGAACTCATTACCGAGCCAAGCCCGGCGACTGCGACCATCAACAGCACCAGTAAGCGTGCCTCGCTGTTGCCGGCGCGTTCGCTCATCCAGTCGCCGATGCGGTAGGCGATGCCGGTGCGCACCAGGCCTTCGCCGATCACGAACAGCGCGGCGATCAGCACCACGTTGGGATCGCTGAAGCCGGCCAGGGCCTGCTCGACGGTGAGGATGCCGGACAGCGGCAGAAACAGGATCACCAACAGGGCAACCACATCCATGCGCGGGCGGTTGAGGATGAACAGGGTGACGACGATGGCCAGCAGGCCGAGGACCAGGAGCAGGTCGGAAGACATGGGGCAGGGTGATCCTTCACGGGTTGGGGCTGGGGAGAACAGTAGCAGGCCAGGGGGGCGACGTCGTTGATGTACTGCAGGATTCGGGCGAGGGGCGCAAAGCGTGCTCGGTTGTGGTCACAAGCAACAGAGCGAACCCAAGCCTCAATCCAAGGAGCTCCAATGCCCGCGCACATCGAAGACTATGCCCTGCTTGGCAACTGCCGTAGCGCAGCCCTGGTCAGCCGCGATGGTTCGATCGACTGGCTGTGCCTGCCCCGTTTCGACGCCCCGGCGGTGTTCGCCGCCTTGCTCGGCAATGAAGAAAATGGTCGCTGGCGCCTGGCGCCCAGTGACCCGGTGGAGCAGTGCAGCCGGCAGTACCTGGGCGATACCCTGGTACTGGAAACCACCTGGACCACTGCCAGCGGCCGTGCTCGGGTACTCGACTGCATGCCCCTGGGTGAAGAGAACGCCGTGCTACGAATCGTCGAAGGTCTTTCGGGGGAGACCCGATTCGAGCTCGATCTGGTGCTGCGCTTCGACTATGGCCGCAGTGTTCCCTGGGTGGAGCGGCTCGATCCACTGACCCTCAGTGCCGTTGCCGGCCCCGACCGGCTGATCCTGCGTAGCACGGTCGCGTTGCATGCAATGGACCATCACAGCGTCTGCCGCTTTCATGTGGGCGCGGGCGAGCGGCAGGTGTTCGCCTTGCGTCATCAACCCTCGCACCTGCCCGACACGCCGGATTTCGACGCCGATCAGGCGCTGGCGCGCACGTTGGAGCACTGGCAGGACTTCGCTGCCCGCTGCCCTGACATGGGGCCGCACAGCGCTCTGGTGCGTCGGTCGCTGTTGACCCTCAAGGCGCTGACCTATGCGCCCACCGGCGGGATCGTCGCTGCGGCCACCACTTCGCTGCCCGAGCGCATTGGTGGCGAGCGTAACTGGGACTATCGCTATTGCTGGTTGCGGGACGCCACCATGACCCTGCTGGCGTTCATGAACCTGGGGTACTTCGATGAAGCGCAGGCCTGGCGCGAATGGCTGCTGCGCTCGGTGGCCGGTAATCCGGAGCAGATGCAGATCATGTATGGCCTGGCAGGCGAGCGCGACCTGGCCGAGTTCACCTTGCCCTGGCTGGCCGGGTATGAACGCTCAAGCCCGGTGCGCATCGGCAACGCAGCCTCCGGGCAGCGCCAGCTGGATATCTATGGTGAGGTGGCCGATGCCATGGCCCAGGCGATCAAGGGCGGGCTGCCCCGCCACCCTCGCAGTGCCGCAATCGCCCGGTTGATCATGCCGTATGTGGAGCGCATCTGGCGCGAGCCCGACGAAGGAATCTGGGAGGTGCGTGGCGGTCGCCAACAGTTCGTGCATTCGAAGGTGATGGCCTGGGTTGCGTTCGCCCGTGCGGCGAGTCTGGCTGAAACCACCGAGGAGGATCGCGAACGGGGCAGGCATTATCGTCAGGTAGCCGAGCAGATTCACCGAGAGGTGTGCGAGCAGGGGCTGGACGCTGGTGGGCAGTACTTCGTGCAGGCCTATGGTTCGGACGAGCTCGATGCCAGCCTGTTGCAGATTGCCCTGACCGGTTTTCTGCCAGCGGAAGATCCGCGCTTCTTGCGGACGCTGGAACAGATCGAGCATCGTCTGCTGAAAAATGGTTTGTTGCTGCGCTACGACAGCGACAGTTGCAGCGATGGCCTTGCGCCGGGGGAGGGGACCTTCCTGGTGTGTTCGTTCTGGTTGGCTGACGTGTATGTGCTGCTGGGGCGTCAGGTCCAGGCGCAGGCCTTGTATGACCGCCTGACCGGGTTGTGCAACGACGTGGGCCTGCTGGCCGAGCAGTACGATCCGCTCGGGCAGCGAATGCTGGGGAATTTTCCCCAGGCGTTCAGTCACATCGGCATTATCAATACCGCATTGAATCTGCACCGAGCTGAATGCCCGGCGCGTGACCGTGCTCGCTGTAGTTGAAGGCGGTGGCCGGTTTTGCCGGACCCTGAAACAAGACACCCCGCCGAGGCGGGGTGTCTTGATACAGCGCAGAACGGATCAGCCCACCAGGTGCAGGCCAGCCTGCTGAACCAGTTCCAGCAACGGCTGCGGGTATACACCCAGCACGAAGGCCAGGATCGCAACGGCCAGCAGCATGACGCCGCCGGTACGCTGTTCCCACTTCAGCGGCGCATCGTGACGACGCAGGTTCGGCTCTACCAGGTACAGGGTCACCATGACCCGCAGGTAGTAGTACACGCCGATGGCGCTGCCGATCACCAGAGCACCGACCAGCCACCACAGGTGCGATTCGACGCCGGTGGCGATGATGTAGAACTTGCCGATGAAGCCTGCAGTCAGCGGGATACCGGCCAGCGACAGCATCATCACGGTCAGTACCGCGGTCAGGTACGGACGGCGCCAGAACAGGCCGCGGTACTCGTACAGCGCGTCGGCGTCACGGCCGGCGTACGGCGAGGACATCAGGGTGATCACGCCGAAGGCGCCCAGGCTGGTGATCACGTAGGTGACCAGGTACACGCCCATGGCCTCCAGTGCCAGGCCCTTGCTCGCCACCAGGGCGATGACCAGGTAACCGAAGTGGGCGATGGACGAGTAACCCAGCAGACGCTTGAGGTTGCTCTGGGTCAGCGCCAGCAGGTTACCGACCAGGATCGAGGCGACGGCGATCACTGCCAGTACGGTGCTCAGCACGCCACTGCTGGCGGCAGGGGAGAGCATGAACAGGCGCACGACCACGGCGAATACCGCAACCTTGCTGGCGGTGGCCAGGAAGGCGGCGACCGGTGCCGGGGCACCTTCGTACACGTCCGGCGTCCACAGGTGGAAAGGCACGAGCGACAGCTTGAAGGCCAGGCCTACCAGCATCATGCCCAGGCCCAGCTGGGCCAGCAGGCTTGGCATGCTGGTGGCGGCCAGGGCCTTGCCCAGCTGGTCGAAGGTCAGGGCGCCGGCATCGGCGTAGAGCAGGGCCATGCCGAACAGCAGGAAGGCCGAACCTGCAGCCGAGAGCACCATGTACTTGATGCCGGCTTCCAGCGAGCGCTTGTTGAAGAACGCGTAGGCTACCAGGCCATAGACCGGCACCGACAGCAGCTCCAGGCCGATGAACAGGCCTGCCAGGTGGTTGGCGCTGACCAGCACCAGGCCCCCGAGCGCCGACATCAGCAGCAGCAGGTAGAGTTCTTCACGGTTGCCCGGGAAGCCCTTGGAGCCTTCGCCCAGGTAGGCGTGGGCGAGGGTAACGCAGGCCAGGGTGGCCACCAGGATGATCGCCATGTACAGGCAGGCGAACTTGTCGATGGTCACCAGCGAGGTGACCGCCAGCGGTGCGACTTTCAGTGCCGGCAGGATCGACAGCAGGGCCAGGTTCAGGCCCACGGTGGACAGCAGGAAAGTCTGCGAGTGGTTGCGCTTCCAGGCGATCGCCAGCATCACCACCACCGTGGTGATGGTGGTGATCAGCATCGGCGCCAATGCGATGAAGTGTTGAGTGGTGAATTCCATAGCGCTCTTACCGGGCCGAAGCGAGTTGAGTGAAAGCGGAACCGAGCCACTGCTGCACACCGCTCATGGTGGCGGCAGAGGTGTCGAGGAACGGCTGCGGGTAGACGCCCAGCACGATCAGCAGCACCGCCAGGCCCAGCACCATGATCAGCTCGCGTCCGTCCATGCCGGCCAGCACGGTGTCGGCTTTGGCCGGACCGAAGTAGGCGCGGTGGATCATGATCAGCGAGTAGACCGAGCCGAACACGAGGCCGGTGGTGGCAATCACGGTGATCCATGGCACGTGGGCGAAGCTGCCGATCAGGATCAGGAACTCGCCGACGAAGTTGCCGGTGCCCGGAAGGCCCAGCGACGCGGCGGCGAAGAACAGGCTGATGGCTGGCAGATACGCGATGCGGTGCCACAGGCCGCCCATCTGGCGCATGTCACGGGTGTGCAGGCGCTCGTAGAGCTGGCCGGACAGGATGAACAGCGCCGCAGCCGACAGGCCGTGGGCCAGCATCTGGATCACCGCACCCTGCAGGGCCTGCTGGCTGCCGGAGTAGATACCGATCAGCACGAAGCCCATGTGCGAGACGCTGGAGAAGGCGATCAGGCGCTTGATGTCGGTTTGGGCGAAGGCCAGGAAGGCGCCGTAGAAGATACCGATCAGGCCCAGGGTCATGGCGATCGGCGCGAACTCGGCCGAGGCGTTCGGGAACAGCGGCAGGGCGAAGCGCAGCAGGCCGTAGGCCGCAGTCTTCAGCAGGATGCCGGCGAGGTCGACGGAGCCTGCAGTCGGCGCCTGGGCGTGGGCGTCAGGCAGCCAGGAGTGGAACGGAACCACTGGCAGCTTGACCGCGAAGGCGATGAAGAAGCCCAGCATCAGCAGGTATTCGACACCTGGCGGCAGCTGTGCCTTGAGCAGGTCGCTGTAGTTGAAGGTGATCACCCCGGTGGCGTTGTAGTTGACCAGCACTAGGCCAAGGATCGCCACCAGCATGATCAGGCCGCTGGCCTGGGTGAAGATGAAGAACTTGGTCGCCGCGTAGATCCGCGTCTTCTTGCCATCTGCCGAGCTGTGACCCCAGAGCGCGATGAGGAAGTACATCGGCACCAGCATCATTTCCCAGAAGAAGAAGAACAGGAACAGGTCCAGCGCCAGGAACACACCGACCACGCCGCCGAGGATCCACATCAGGTTGAGGTGGAAGAAGCCGACGTGGCGCTGGATCTCTTTCCACGAGCACAGCACCGACAGCACACCGAGCAGGCCGGTGAGCAGGATCATCAGCAGCGACAGGCCGTCCAGGGCCAGGTGGATGCTGATGCCGAAGCGCTGGATCCACTGGACTTTGTATTCCACAGCCCAGGCAGGTTCGGCGCCCGGAGCGGGGGCGAGGGTGTAGTCACCGGTGCCCCACAGCCACAGGCCGATACCGAGCAGCAGGGACATGGTCAGCAACGCGATCCAGCGCGGCAGGGTGGCGCCGAAGCGCTCACCCAGCCAGCACAGGAAGCCGCCGATGAAGGGGATCAGGATCAGCCAAGGCAGAATCATGACGGGTTCGTTTCCTTTCGCAGAGTCGCAAGGTTCGCGAGGTTCGCAATATTCATGGTCATACCGCGGCCACTACCACGGCGCCGAGCACGAGCACGGCACCTACGGCGATAGAGGCGGTGTACCAGCGCAGCTGACCGGTCTCGGTCTTGCTCATGGCGACGTGGCCGCCGCGAGCCATGCGAGGAATCAGGCCGATACCGCGGTCAACCGGGTCCTTGCGCAGGATGTGGCTGATCAGCAGGTAAGGTTTGACGAACAGCTTGTCGTAGATCCAGTCGAAGCCCCAGGCGGCGAACCACCAGGCCGACAGGACGCGACCGATGCTGCTGTTGGCGATCGCGGTGACCAGGCGACGTTTGCCCAGGAACAGCACCGCAGCCAGCAGGATACCGGCGATGGCGATGGCGCCCGAGGCGATCTCCAGCGAGTGCTTGGCTTCGCCGCCGGCGTGGCCGGCGCTCTCAGGCAGCACGCCTGCCAGCGGCGGGTGGATCCAGGCGCCGACGAAGGTCGACAGCACGATCAGCACGCCCAGCGGCAGCCAGTGGCTGATGCCGTGGCCAGCGTGGGCTTCAGTCTTCGCTTCGCCGTGGAAGGCGATGAAGATCAGGCGGAAGGTGTACAGCGAGGTCATGAACGCGCCGACCAGGCCTGCGTACAGCAGGTTGGTGTTGCCGCTGGCGAAGGCTTCCCAGAGGATCTCGTCCTTGGAGTAGAAGCCCACGGTCAGGATCGGCAGGGCGGCCAGGGCAGCACCACCAACCACGAAGCTGGCGTAGGCCAGTGGCAGCTTCTTCCACAGGCCGCCCATCTTGAAGATGTTCTGCTCGTGGTGGCAGGCAACGATCACCGCACCGGAGGCAAGGAACAGCAGGGCCTTGAAGAAGGCGTGGGTCATCAGGTGGAAGATCGCCGCGTCCCATGCGCCAACGCCCAGGGCGAGGAACATGTAGCCGATCTGGCTCATGGTGGAGTAGGCGAGGATACGCTTGATGTCGGTCTGCACCAGCGCGGCGAAGCCGGCCAGTACCAGGGTGATGCCACCCACTACGCCAACCAGGTGCAGGATGTCCGGCGCCAGGGTGAACAGGCCGTGGGTACGGGCGATCAGGTAGACGCCTGCGGTGACCATGGTCGCGGCGTGGATCAGTGCCGAAACCGGGGTCGGGCCGGCCATCGCGTCGGCCAGCCAGGTCTGCAGCGGCAGCTGGGCCGATTTACCGACCGCACCACCGAGCAGCATCAGGGTGGCCAGGACCATCCAGGTGTCGCCCGCCTGGAATTTCTGCGGTGCCAGCACCAGCAGTTCCTGGACGTTCAGCGTACCCAGCTGGGCGAACAGGATGAACAGGCCGATGGCCATGAACACGTCGCCGATGCGGGTGACGATGAAGGCCTTCAGTGCCGCGTTACCGTTGTTGCGGTTGCTGTAGTAGAAACCGATCAACAGGTAGGAGCACAGGCCTACACCTTCCCAGCCGAAGTAGATGAATAGCAGGTTATCGCCCAGGATCAGGAACAGCATGCTGGCGATGAACAGGTTGGTGTACGAGAAGAAGCGCGAGTAACCGGCTTCGCCACGCATGTACCAGGAGGCGAACAGGTGGATCAGGAAGCCCACGCCGGTGACCACGCCGAGCATGGTGACCGACAGGCCGTCCAGGTACAGGGTGAAGTTCGGCGCGAAGCCGTCCACCGACATCCACTGCCACAGCAGCTGGCTGTACGCACCGCCTTCAGGCGGCGCGACGTTGAACTGCCAGATCACGTAGGCGGCGGTCGCGGCCGAGAGGCCGACCGAACCGACGCCGATCAGGGCGGACAGGTTCTCAGAGAACCGCCCGCGCGAGAACGACAGCAGCAGGAAGCCGATCAGGGGAAAGACGAAAGTCAGGAAGAGAAGGTTCATCCGCGCATCTCACTGGCAGCATCGATGTCGAGAGTGTGGAAGCGGCGATACAGCTGCAGCAGGATTGCCAGGCCAATGCTGGCCTCGGCGGCTGCCAGGCTGATCACCAGAATGAACATCACCTGACCGTCGGGCTGGACCCAACGGGCACCGGCGACGATGAACGCCAGGGCTGCGGCGTTCATCATGACTTCCAGGCTCATGAGCACGAAGAGGATGTTGCGGCGGACCATCAGCCCGACCAGACCTAAGCAGAACAGGATGCCGGCGACCGCCAGACCATGCTCGAGAGGGATAGCACCCATGATTTACTCCTTCGCCTCGTTGCGGCCCAGGTGGAAGGCGGTGACGGCCGCGGCCAGCAGCAGCATCGAGGCCAGTTCGACTACCAGCAGGTAGGGGCCGAACAGGCTGATGCCGACGGCCTTGGCGTCAACCGTGGTACCGCTGATGGCAGCGCCGCTCGGATTGGCGAACAGCACGTACAGCAGCTCCAGCAGCAGCAGGGCGGCGAGGATCACCGGCCCTGCCCAGATGCCCGGCTTGAGCCAGCCACGCTCCTGGGCGACCGAAGCCGGCCCCAGGTTGAGCATCATGACCACGAAGACGAACAGCACCATGATGGCGCCAGCGTAGGCGATCACTTCCAGGGCGCCGGCGAACGGCGCACCCAGGGAGAAGAAGATCATCGCCACGGAGATCAGCGAAATGATCAGGTAGAGCAGGGCGTGCACGGGGTTTGTGCCGGTCACCACCCGAAGGGTGGAGACCACGGCGATCCCGGATGCGAAGTAGAAAGCGAATTCCATCTTTCTGTCCTTATGGGAGCAAGCTCTTCACGTTGATCGGCTCGGCTTCGTTCTGCGCAGAGCCTTTCGGCTTGCCAGCGATGGCCATACCCGCAACACGGTAGAAGTTGTAGTCAGGGTTCTTGCCGGGGCCGGAGATCAGCAGATCTTCTTTCTCGTACACCAGGTCCTGACGCTTGAACTCGGCCATTTCGAAATCCGGGGTCAACTGGATCGCGGTGGTCGGGCACGCCTCTTCACACAGGCCGCAGAAGATGCAACGCGAGAAGTTGATGCGGAAGAACTCCGGGTACCAACGGCCGTCCTCGGTCTCGGCTTTCTGCAGCGAGATGCAGCCGACCGGGCAGGCCACCGCGCAAAGGTTGCACGCTACGCAGCGCTCCTCGCCGTCGGGGTCGCGGGTGAGGACGATGCGGCCGCGATAGCGTGGCGGCAGGTACACGGGCTCTTCGGGGTATTGCAGGGTGTCGCGCTTGCGGAACCCGTGGGAGAACACCATCACCAGGCTGCGCAGCTGAGTGCCGGTGCCCTTAACGATGTCGCCGATATATTTGAACATGGGTCAAATCCTCACTGGGCCGCGACGGCTGGCGTGTTGTAGAGCACGATCGCAGCGGTCACCAGCAAATTGATCAGGGTCAGCGGCAGGCAGAACTTCCAGCTGAAGTCCATCACCTGGTCATAGCGCGGGCGCGGGATCGAGGCGCGCAGCAGGATGAACAGCATGATGAAGAACGCGGTCTTCAATGCGAACCACAGGAACGGCAGTTGCGGCAGGATGCCGAACGGGCCGTGCCAGCCACCGAAGAACAGGGTGACCAGCAGCGCCGAGATGAGGATGATGCCGATGTACTCACCGACGAAGAACATGCCCCATTTCATGCCGGCATACTCGATGTGGTAGCCGTCGGCCAGTTCCTGTTCCGCTTCCGGCTGGTCGAACGGGTGACGGTGAGTCACGGCGACGCCAGCGATGAAGAAGGTGCAGAAGCCGAAGAACTGCGGAATGATGAACCACAGGTTCTGAGCCTGGTATTCAACGATGTCGCGCATGTTGAACGAGCCCACCTGTACCACCACGCCCATCAGTGCCAGGCCCAGGAACACTTCGTACGACACGGTCTGCGCCGAGGCCCGCAAGCTGCCCAGCAGGGCGTACTTGTTGTTGGACGACCAGCCGGCGAACAGCACCGCGTAGACCGACAGGCCGGCCATGGCGAAGAAGAACAGCAGGCCGATGTTCAGGTCGGCAACGCCCCAGCCCGGTGTGATCGGGATGATCGAGAAGCCGATCAACAGGGCGCTCATGGCCACGACCGGCGCCAGGGTGAAGATCATCTTGTCGACGAAGGGTGGGTTCCAGTCTTCCTTGAAGAACATCTTCAGCATGTCGGCGGCGATCTGGAACATGCCGAACGGGCCGACACGGTTCGGACCGTAGCGGTCCTGCCACCAGCCCAGCAGGCGGCGCTCGACGAAGCTGAGCAGGGCGCCGCAAACCACCACGGCCAGCAGCACCACGATAGCCTTGACGACCTGGATGATCACATCGATCACTTCGGGGGTGAACCAGCTCATTGTGCTGCCTCCTGCAGGCCTTCGACGGATGCACCGAAGATGGCGGGCGGAATGCCGGCCAGGCCTTTGGGCAACGCCACCAGGCCAGCGCCCAGTTCTTCATTGATGCGTAGCGGAAGGCGCAGCGAAACGCCCGCGACGTTCAGGCTCAGCAGTGCGCCGTCGTTGACGCCCAGGCGGTCGGCTTCGGACTTGGCAAGGCCCACATAGGCCGCCGGGATACGTTCCTGTACCGGTGCAGCACGCGAAGAGTTCTCCTCGCTGCCGAACAGGTGGAAGAACGGCACGGCAGTCCAGGTCCCGCGCGCCGGGTTGAAGGCAGCCGGGATGCTGTTGAACCAGTTCAGGCGATCGCCTTGCGATTCGATCAGGCGCACGCCAGGGTCACCGGCACGCAGGTGGCCACCGACTTCATCCTGGAACTTGTTCCAGGCCTGCGGGGAGTTCCAGCCTGGCGACCAGGCGAATGGCACTTGCTGGCGCGGTTCGGCCGAGCCCGAGTAGCCTTCCATCGAGAAGGCGAACGCGGTGTCCTTGTCCTGCGGTGTGCGCGGCTCGTGAACGCTGATGTTGGCGCGCATGGCGGTGCGGCCCGAGTAGCGCAGCGGCTCACGGGCAAGCTTCATGCCCTTGATGCGGAACGCGGCGCTTGGCGCTGCGTTGACGATGCCAGCCAGTTGCGGTGCGGCGTTGGCGCAGGCGCTGGTGACGTGGTCCAGTTGGGTCCAGTCGACCGGCTTGTTCAGCAGGGTGGCACGCAGGGCGTGCATCCAGCGCCAGCCTTCGTGGATCTGGATGCTGCTGTCCAGGTACTGCGGGTCGAACACCTGGAAGAAGCGCTGGGCGCGGCCTTCCTGGCTGACCAGGGTGCCGTCGCCTTCGGCGAAGGATGCAGCGGGCAGGACCAGGTCGGCGCGGTCGCTGGTGGCGGTCTTGGAATGGTCGGCGACGATCACCACTTTTGCAGCGGCGAGCGCAGCATCGACCTTGGCCGCTGGCACGCGGGTGTACAGGTCGTTCTCCAGCACGACGATGGCGTCGGCCTTGCCGGTGATGACGGCGTCCAGTGCAGCATCGACCGAATCGCCACCCATCATGGCCATGCCGAGGCTGTTGGCCTCAGGCACGACCAGGCTCAGCGAGCCGTTCTTCTCGCGCAGCTTGAGCGCCTTGGCGATGTTGGCCGCGGCTTCGATCAGTGCGGCGTCAGCCAGCGAAGTACCGGCAACCACCAATGGGCGCTTGGCGGCGACCAGGGCGTCGGCGATGCGCTGGGCCAGCGCCTTCGCTTCGGCGTCCAGGCCTTCGACGGCGGGTGCGCTCGGGTCGATGGCGTGGGCCACGGCGAAGCCCAGGCGGGCGAGGTCGGCAGGGGCTGCGTGTACGCATTCCTCGGCGACGTCATCGAGCTTGGTCTCGGCCAGCGAGGCAATGAACAGCGGGTACAGCGCGTGCTGGCCGATGTTCTTCACCGCGGCGTCGAGCCATGGCTGCACCTTCATGCCTTCGGCCATGGCCTCGGCCTTGCCCTTGGTGGCCTGGCGAACAGCCAGGGCGACGCGGGCGGCGGTTTGCGTGAGGTCTTCGCCGAGTACGAACACGGCGTCGTGGTCTTCGATGTCGCGCAGGGTCGGCACCGGCAGCGGGCTGTTGTTCAGCACGTCCAGCACCAAACGCACGCGGCTCAACTCACCGGCTTCCATACCCGAGTAGAAATAGTCGGCGCCGACCAGCTCGCGCAGGCCGTAGTTGCTCTCGAGGCTGGCGCGCGGCGAGCCGATGCCGACGATGGTACGACCGCGCAGCAGGTCAGCGGCTTTGTCCAGCGCGGCGTCGAGGCCCAGCTTGCTGCCATCGGCCAGCAGTGGCTGGCGTGGACGGTCGCTGCGGTTGACGTAGCCGTAGCCGAAGCGGCCACGGTCGCACAGGAAGTACTGGTTCACCGAGCCGTTGAAGCGGTTCTCGATGCGGCGCAGTTCGCCGTAGCGCTCACCGGGGCTGATGTTGCAGCCGCTGGAGCAGCCGTGGCAGATGCTCGGGGCGAACTGCATGTCCCACTTGCGGTTATAGCGCTCGGAGTGGGTCTTGTCGGTGAACACGCCGGTCGGGCAGACCTCGGTCAGGTTGCCGGAGAACTCGCTCTCCAGCACGCCGTCTTCAACGCGACCGAAGTACACGTTGTCGTGGGCGCCATAGACACCCAGGTCGGTACCGCCTGCGTAGTCCTTGTAGTAGCGCACGCAGCGGTAGCAGGCGATGCAGCGGTTCATCTCATGGGCGATGAACGGGCCGAGGTCCTGGTTCTGGTGGGTACGCTTGGTGAAACGGTAGCGGCGCTCGTTGTGGCCGGTCATTACCGTCATGTCCTGCAGGTGGCAGTGACCGCCTTCCTCGCACACCGGGCAGTCGTGCGGGTGGTTGGTCATCAGCCACTCGACGACGCTGGCACGGAACGCCTTCGACTCGTCATCGTCGATGGAGATCCAGGTGCCGTCGGAGGCAGGGGTCATGCAGGACATGACGATACGACCACGGGTGTCGTTCTCGTCGGTGTACTGCTTGACCGCACATTGCCGGCAGGCGCCGACGCTACCGAGCGCCGGGTGCCAGCAGAAATAAGGGATGTCGAGGCCGAGCGACAGACAGGCCTGTAACAGGTTGTCTGCACCGTTGACTTCGAGCGCTTTGCCGTCTACGTGGATAGTGGCCATGGTTCAAAGTTCTTCGTTGGCCCGCGTGAGCAGGCGTGGCTAATGGAAATCGGTGAGCTTGCGGCCGGCCGCGAATCGTTCGGGCCGGCCTGCAAGCTGGCGGGTGGCACGGACCACCCGCGATTCATCTTGTTATGCGCCGACCACAATCGGCTTGGCCAGGTTCGGGCGCAGGGTGTCGGCAGCGCTAGCGGGCGCGACACCGGCCTCGAACTCGGACCGGAAGTATTTGATGGCACTGCCGAGCGGCTCCACGGCACCCGGTGCGTGAGCACAGAAGGTGCGGCCTGGGCCGAGGAAGTTGACCAGACCCAGCAGGGTCTCGATGTCTTCGGCGCGGCCTTGGCCTTTCTCCAGGGCGCGCAACATCTTCACGCTCCATGGCAGGCCGTCACGGCATGGTGTGCACCAGCCGCACGACTCGCGGGCGAAGAACTCTTCCATGTTGCGCAGCAGCGAGACCATGTTGATGCTGTCGTCGACCGCCATGGCCAGGCCCGTACCCATGCGGGTGCCGACCTTGGCGATACCACCGGCGTACATCTGTGCATCCAGGTGTTCTGGCAGCAGGAAGCCGGTACCAGCACCGCCTGGCTGCCAGCACTTGAGCTTGAAGCCGTCGCGCATGCCGCCGGCGTAGTCTTCGAACAGCTCGCGGGCGGTCACGCCGAATGGCAGTTCCCACAGGCCCGGGTTCTTCACCTTGCCGGAAAAGCCCATCAGTTTTGTGCCATGGTCCTCGCTGCCTTCGCGGGCCAGCGACTTGTACCAGTCGTTGCCGTTGGCGACGATGGCCGGGACGTTGCACAGGGTTTCGACGTTGTTCACGCAGGTCGGCTTGCCCCACACGCCGACAGCGGCAGGGAAGGGCGGCTTGGAGCGTGGGTTGGCGCGGCGGCCTTCGAGCGAGTTGATCAGTGCGGTTTCTTCACCGCAGATGTAGCGGCCGGCACCGGTGTGCACGAACAGCTCGAAGTCAAAACCGGAGCCCAGGATGTTCTTGCCCAGCAGGCCTGCAGCCTTGGCTTCATCGATGGCACGGTTGAGGTTCTTCGCTGCCGTGGTGTACTCGCCGCGCAGGAAGATGTAGCCACGGTAGGCCTTCAACGCGCGGGCGCTGATCAGCATGCCCTCGACCAGCAGATGGGGCTGTTGCTCCATCAGCATGCGGTCTTTCCAGGTGTTGGGCTCCATTTCGTCCGCGTTGCACAGCAGATAGCGGATGTTCATGGATTCGTCTTTGGGCATCAGGCCCCACTTCACGCCAGTGGGGAAGCCTGCGCCGCCGCGACCCTTGAGGCCGGAGTCCTTGACGCTTTGCACGATGTCGTCGGCGGACATGTCGGCCAGGGCCTTGCGGGCCGCGGCGTAGCCGTTCTTGGACTCGTACTCGGCCAGCCAGACCGGCTCGCCGTCATCACGCAGGCGCCAGGTCAGCGGGTGGGTTTCAGCCGAGCGCGCGATGCGGTTGGCCGGGCCGAAGGAAGTGATGGTCATACGTAACCCTCCAGCAGTTTGGAGACGCCTGCAGGCTGCACGTCGCCAAAGGTGTCGTCGTCGATCATCAGCGCGGGGGCCTTGTCGCAGTTGCCCAGGCAGCACACCGGCAGCAGGGTGAAGCGGCCATCGGCGGTGGTCTGGCCCAGGCCGATGCCCAGTTCGCTCTGGATCTGGCTGACGACCGATTCATGGCCGCCGATGTAGCAGACCATGCTGTCGCACACGCGAATGATGTGGCGACCGACCGGCTGGCGGAAGATCTGGCTGTAGAAGGTGGCCACGCCCTCGACGTCGCTGGCAGGGATGCCCAGCACTTCGCCGATCGCGTAGATGGCGCCGTCCGGCACCCAGCCGCGTTCCTTCTGCACGATTTTCAAGGCTTCGATGGACGCCGCGCGCGGGTCCTCGTAGTGGTGCATCTCGTGCTCGATGGCCGAGCGCTCGGTTTCGCTCAGGGCGAAACGGTCGGTTTGGATAAGCGTGCTGTTCATGCTTAGCGGTCCACGTCAGCCATAACGAAGTCGATACTGCCCAGGTACGCGATCAGGTCCGCGACCATGCTGCCCTTGATCACCGAAGGGATCTGCTGCAGGTGCGGGTAGCTCGGGGTACGGATCCGGGTGCGGTAGCTCATGGTGCCGCCATCGCTCGTCAGGTAGTAACTGTTGATGCCCTTGGTCGCCTCGATCATCTGGAACGACTCGTTGGCCGGCATGACCGGGCCCCACGAGACTTGCAGGAAGTGGGTGATCAAGGTCTCGATGTGCTGCAGGGTGCGCTCTTTCGGTGGCGGCGTGGTCAGCGGGTGATCCGCCTTGTACGGGCCTTCCGGCATGTTGCGCAGGCACTGGTCGATGATGCGGATACTCTGGCGCATCTCCTCGACACGGACCATGCAGCGATCATAGGCATCGCCGTTGTGGGCCAGCGGTACTTCGAACTCGAAGTTCTCGTAGCCGGAGTAGGGACGGGCTTTGCGCAGGTCGAAGTCGCAACCGGTGGCGCGCAGGCCGGCACCGGTGGTACCCCACTCCAGCGCTTCCTTGGTGTTGTATGCGGCAACGCCGATGGTACGGCCCTTGAGGATGCTGTTCTGCAAGGCGGCCTTGGTGTATTCGTCCAGGCGCTTGGGCAGCCATTCGACGAAATCCTTGACCAGCTTGTCCCAGCCGCGCGGCAGGTCGTGGGCAACGCCGCCGATGCGGTACCAGGCCGGGTGCAGACGGAAACCGGTGATCGCCTCGATCACGGTGTAGGCGCGCTGGCGGTCGGTGAAGGTGAAGAACACCGGGGTCATGGCGCCGACGTCCTGGATATAGGTACCCAGGAACAGCAGGTGGCTGGTGATCCGGAAGAACTCGGCGAGCATGATGCGAATCACGTCGACTTTTTGCGGCACCTGGATACCGGCCAGCTTCTCGACCGCGAGGACGTACGGCAGGTTGTTCATTACCCCACCGAGGTAGTCGATACGGTCGGTATAGGGAATGAAGCTGTGCCAGGACTGACGCTCGGCCATCTTCTCGGCACCACGGTGGTGGTAGCCGATGTCCGGGACGCAGTCGACGATCTCTTCGCCGTCCAACTGCAGGACGATACGGAAGGCACCGTGGGCAGAAGGGTGGTTGGGGCCGAGGTTGAGGAACATGTAGTCCTCGTTGGCGCCCTGGCGTTTCATGCCCCAGGCCTCGGGGTTGAAGCGCGCCGATTCCTCTTCAAGCTGCTGCTTGGCGAGCGTGAGGCTGTAGGGATCGAATTCGGTGGCGCGGGCAGGGTAGTCCTTGCGCAGCGGGTGACCTTCCCAGGTCGGAGGCATCATGATCCGGCTGAGGTGCGGGTGGCCGGCAAAGTCGATGCCGAACATGTCCCAGACTTCGCGTTCGTACCAGTTGGCGTTCGGCCAGATACCGGTCACGGTCGGCAGGTTGAGGTCGCCCTCGCTGAGCGACACCTTGATCATCACGTCGCTGTTACGCTCGACCGACAACAGGTGGTAGAACACGCTGAAGTCGGCGGCAGGCAGGCCGCGGCGTTGAGTGCGCAGGCGCTCGTCGACGCCATGCAGGTCGTACAGCATGCTGTAGGGCTTGGCCACGCCCCGCAGGAAGCTGAGCACTTCCTTGAGCTGGGCGCGCTTGACCCACAGTACGGGCATGCCGGTGCGGGTTTCCTGGGCGACGAATGCTTCGGCGCCAAAGCGGTTGTTCAGTTCGACGACCACATCTTGGTCGTCAGCCTTGTAGGGCGGAATGAAAATAGCGGTGTCCGCTGTCATGGTCTCGGTCGCTTTGGGTCAACGTTGAGAATGAAGCCAGGCCGCCGGCTCCTTGGGGAGCGGGCGGCAGGTCGCTGGATCAGACTTCGTCGGGGCTGCGCAGGTTGGTTACCGCAATGCGCTGTTCACGACGCAGGTCTTTCTGGGCAGGCATCTCGGCACGATAAATACCTTGATCACCAACCACCCAGGAGAGTGGGCGTCGTTCTTGGCCGATCGATTCCTGCAACAGCATCAAACCTTGCAGGAAAGCCTCGGGGCGCGGCGGGCAGCCAGGCACATAGACGTCCACGGGGAGGAACTTGTCGACCCCCTGAACGACCGAGTAGATGTCGTACATGCCACCGGAGTTGGCGCACGAACCCATGGAAATGACCCACTTGGGCTCGAGCATCTGCTCGTAGAGGCGCTGGATGATCGGCGCCATTTTGACGAAGCAGGTACCGGCGATGACCATGAAGTCGGCCTGGCGCGGCGAGGCCCGGATGACTTCGGCGCCGAAGCGGGCGATGTCGTGGGGTGCCGTGAAGGCCGTGGTCATTTCCACGTAGCAGCAGGACAGGCCGAAGTTGTACGGCCAGAGGGAGTTCTTGCGACCCCAGTTGACCGCGCCACGCAGCACATCTTCGAGTTTCCCCATGTAGATGTTCTTGTGGACCTGGTCTTCGAGCAGTTGGTCGGTGACGGTTTCCCGATCACCTACCGGGTACTGCTCGTTGGGCGCATCCGGATCGATTCTGGTGAGATTGTATTGCATTGCCAAAGCCTCATTGTTTCAGCTTCGCTTGCCGCTTGCGGCGACCTTCGGGAGCCCAATCAAGAGCACCGACGCGCCATAGGTAGACAAGACCTGCCAACAGAATTGCTATGAAAACGAGAGCTTCGACGAATCCGGTCCAGCCGCTTTCGCGGACGGACACAGACCATGCAAAGAGAAAGAGGGCTTCGATATCGAAGATCACGAACAGCATCGCGACCAGATAGAATTTGGCGGACAGGCGCAGGCGGGCGCTGCCAACGGGCAGCATGCCGGATTCGAAGGGTTCGTTCTTGGCGCGACCCCAGGCCTTGCTGCCGAGCAGGCTGGACAGGCCGAGCATGAAGGCACACAGGCCGACGACACCCAGGAGGAAGATGGCAAAGCCCCAGTTGTGGGCGATGAGTCCTGCCGAATCGGACATGCTTGAAATCCTTATACAGAGACCCAGCTCTGCAGTCTGAAATAAGTAGAGCGGCGACGCGGTGTCGCTGATGCAGTGACCAAATGTCGCAGCTGAATCAATCGCGCTGATTTTATGGGTAAACCCACGGCAAGTAAAATTTCCAGTGCAAAATTATTCGTAGGATTAAGAACAAAAATCTTTCGTAAATCGCTGAAAGCCTTGATTTTCGGGCATTCCAATCAGATTTGTTAATTATGTTTCTTGGTTGGCGTAACGAGTCTTCAACTTAATAATGATAATTAATATCATTTGGCTGAGCCGCTGTTTGCCGAGCTATCTGATACCTGTCTAGTTCAACTCGCAATCTTGTCACTTGCAAATGAGAAAAACTCTCATTCTAGCAGTTGCAGCGTTTTCGTGTACCGCTCTGGGTCAATGTTTCGGCGAATGACGGGGCGACGGGGGCGGGCGGCAATGGCAAGGAAGCGCAATCGAGCAAGCCGGGTGCGGGCTGTGCTTCTTTATATAGGGGGGCATTCAGGCGTTGGCTTGGACGAGGCATGTGGCAGTCCTTGCTTGCTGTGCTGCCTCAAGCATAGACCTGATCTCGGGGTTTGCCTCGTCGTCAGGACATCAGGGGTCTGCAGGGTGAAGCAGTGGTGGGGCAGGCAGGCAAAAGAAAGCCCGGGGCTTTCTCAAGCCCCGGGCCTCTGTCAGCAATCCACTATCAGTGGAACTGCTCTTCCTCGGTCGAACCGGTCAGTGCCGTCACCGACGAAGCGCCACCCTGGATCACGGTGGTCATGTCGTCGAAATAGCCGGTGCCCACTTCCTGCTGGTGCGCCACGAAGGTGTAGCCCTTGCTGGCGTCGGCGAATTCCTGCTCCTGCAGTTTCACGTAGGCGGTCATGTCGTTGCGGGCGTAGTCGTGCGCCAGGTTGAACATGCCGTGCCACATGTTGTGGATGCCGGCCAGGGTGATGAACTGGTGCTTGTAGCCCATCGCCGACAGTTCGCGCTGGAACTTGGCGATGGTGGCATCGTCCAGGTTCTTCTTCCAGTTGAAGGATGGCGAGCAGTTGTACGACAGCAGTTGGTCCGGGTACTCCTTCTTGATCGCTTCGGCGAAGCGACGGGCTTCGTCCAGGTCCGGCTTGGCGGTTTCGCACCAGATCAGGTCGGCGTACGGGGCGTAGGCCAGGCCGCGGGCGATGGCCTGGTCGAGGCCGGCACGTACCTTGTAGAAGCCTTCACGGGTACGCTCGCCGATCACGAACGGCTGGTCGTAAGGGTCGCAGTCGCTGGTCAGCAGGTCGGCAGCGTTGGCGTCGGTGCGGGCGAGGATGATGGTCGGTACGCCCGCAACGTCAGCGGCCAGACGCGCGGCCACCAGCTTCTGTACGGCTTCCTGGGTTGGCACCAGTACCTTGCCACCCATGTGGCCGCATTTTTTCACCGAGGCCAGCTGGTCTTCGAAGTGCACGCCGGCGGCGCCTGCCTCGATCATGTTCTTCATCAGCTCGTAGGCGTTCAGCACGCCGCCGAAACCGGCTTCGGCGTCAGCCACGATCGGTGCGAAGTAGTCGATGTAGCCATCGTCGCCTGGGTTCTTGCCGGCTTTCCACTGGATCTGGTCGGCGCGGCGGAAGGCGTTGTTGATGCGCTTGACCACGGTCGGTACCGAGTCGACCGGGTACAGCGACTGGTCAGGGTACATGGACTCGGCCGAGTTGTTGTCGGCGGCTACCTGCCAGCCGGACAGGTAAATGGCCTGAATGCCGGCTTTTACCTGCTGCACGGCCTGGCCGCCGGTGAGGGCGCCCATGCAGTTGACGAAATCTTTTTCGGGCCGGAAGGACGGGTGGGCACCTTGGGTGACCAGCTTCCACAGTTTTTCTGCGCCTTGACGAGCAAAAGTGTGCTCTGGCTGCAGGGAGCCACGCAGGCGAACGACATCGGCGGCGGTGTAGGTACGGGTCACGCCTTTCCAGCGCGGGTTTTCGGCCCAGTCTTTCTCGAGGGCTGCAATTTGCTGTTCGCGTGTCAGTGCCATGGAAATAAACCTCGTCGCATCGATCTTGAGTGTAGTTGTGCGGATGCTCAGGGCGCGGAATCAGAGGCCTGGCGGCTGTCCTGTCCGGGGGAGTGCGGCGGCGAACGGGGAAGGCTCGAAGGGGAAGGGGGTGCAGTTCAGGCGAAGGTGTCCCCAGCAGGTCGGCTCGTGGATGCCTTGCTGCGGTGCGACGTCGATTGCCGGTTCTGCGGTGATGCGCTTCCGTCCCTCGGGACAACTTCTTCGTTGCAGTCGCAATCCCGTCGAACCGCCTTGTGGGCCGTATAGACACAGGACGCCTCCGGGGGTGTCGGGAGGGCGTCCCGAAGGCCCTTGCCAGGGCCCCTGATTAGCGGGAGCGAGGCCATCATGCCCTTGGCGAAAAGAGCCTGTCAAATGTTTTGTAGTGCTTTTTTAGGCTTACTACATCTTTGGTCTAATGCGACTCTGCAGTCAGTTTCAAGGCCCTTGGTCGAGGCCTTGAACGGCCTGGGATCAGTCGAGAAGGTCGACTTTGACACGTAGCGTCATGTTTTCACCGCGCTGGGTGCTGTAAGTGAGGGCCGAAGGGCTATTGTCGGCCTGACTCTGCTGGTTGTACCCCGCCAGGGTGATCCACTCGCCGAGCCTTCCAGAGACAGTCGTGTCGGTACTCTGCACCTTCACTACATCCTGGCGTTCCTGGCTCATTCGATCATTATTGGTGCTGATTTGCAGACGAACCGTTTCACCGCTGACGCTCGGCGTGACGTAGAAGCCCTGGGTCACATTGCGGTATTGGGTGTCGCTCTGGATGCGTCCGTAACCATCGGTCGAGGTGCTGGTGATGGGGATGCTCTGGCCGATCTGGATCAGCGCCGGCTGGCCTTCGCTGGCCTGGATCTGCTGCAGGCCGCCTTCGCGGTTGCTGGTGCCGTACTGGATGACCCGGGCGTTGCCGCGGTTGTCCTGGTAGTTGCTGTCGTTGTTGTCGACGCTGATCAGCAGGCGTTTGGGCGCAGTGTCCAACTGCTGTAGCAAGGCGCGCAGGTCGTCGATGCGTTCCGGGCTGGCATTGACGATCAATTTGTTCTCGAAGGCGCTGACGGTTCCGTCCTTTCCAAGAAAGGCCTGGGCGGTCGGCAGCAGCTCGGCGCTGCTGCGGTGCTGCAGCGGCACGACTTCGGTGGCCGCCTGTGCGGTGAGGCTGGCCGCCAGCAGCAGGGCGGTGACGAGGGGGCGTAGCGGCATGTTCGTGGTCTCCGCAGGTTGAATAGACATGATGGCAAATTTGCCAGCATTGTGCCGTGTCTGGATCACAGGGATTTAAAATTTGCAGTGCGGCTGCGGAGCTTTCGCGGGCTACCGTCAACAGCTGAACCATCGCCTGAGCGCTGGGGTCGCAGCAAAAAGACCACGGCAGACCCTCAGCATGAAGCGCTACCTACCTTTGTTGTTGCTTGCTCTTGGACAGAGTGCCATCGCCGAGCCGCGCATCCAGCAGTTGCAGCGCTGCGGCGATTTGCTGTCCGAGGCCTCGCAGCACTGGTGCCTGCGCGCGCAAGGTCTGGAGCACCAGGCTCCACAGGTGTGGCTGGGCGACCGGGCCTTGCCTGCCAATGCCGTGCTGCGCGAGGGCGACAGGCTCGAGTTCACGCTCGACCAGCCCGGTCCGAGCGCTCCTTTGTGGCTGCAGGTCGGCGGGCAGAAAAGCAATCCGGTCTGGCTCACTCGCCAGCGCAGCCATGTGGTCGCCGCAGGCCCGCACGAGGTGGCCAGGAACATGGACGGCCTGACCACCTACCTCGACCTGGTCAGCCTGCTGATCGAGGAAAAGCACAACGGGCGCGAGGAGGCGCAACGTATCGCCGACAAATATGGTGCGCAGGTGGTGGGGGCGATCCCGCCGTTGAACGTCTACCAACTGCGCCTGCCGGTACGTGATCTTGTACAGCGCGATGCGATGATCCTGCGCATGGGCAGCGAGCTCAGCGTGGACGCGGTGATCGTCGAAGAGTCGGCGCCGGAGCGAGGTGAGGAAGGCGAGGGCGGCAAGGCTACGGTCATCGACCAGGCCGATGAGTGGGCGGCCAATCGTTTCACGGATGCCCTGTACTACTACCAGCGCCGGGTCCCGGCCTCGAACGTGCCGGTACAGCCGATACGCGTGGGCGTGATCGAGCGCGAGCTGGATTTCGACGCTGCGCCCTTTCAGGCTTATCGCGGCGCCTGCGGGCCAAGACAGACTTGCCTTTATGGCCGCGACGGCGCACGTGCGCAGAGTCACGGCAGCCACGTCGCCGGTATCCTGGCCGGGCACGGGGAGGGGGTGGCAGGTGGCTTTCTCAGCGGCCTGGGCAAGGCCAGCCCCGGGTTCGAGGTGATCGTCGAGCGCAACTCGGATGCAGGTATCACCGCCAACATCGCCGCGTCGGTCAACCTGGTCGAGGACGGCGTACGGGTGCTCAACTGGAGTTGGGGTATCCACCGCGTCGGCGCCAGAAGCGTGGAGGGCGACGAGGTCGATTCGCTGGTGCGCTCGGGGTTGGCCATGAGTGGCTACGAGGAGTTGCTCGAGGAATTCTTCCTGTGGCTGCGCAGCGAGCACCCGGATGTGGTGGTGGTCAATTCCGCGGGCAATGGCTCGTCATGGTCTGGCACCGATGAATACCGTTTGCCATCGTCGTTCGTGACCGAGCAGTTGCTGGTGGTGGGCGGGCATCAACGCAGCGAGCGCGACACCGCGGTCGAGGATCCGCAGCATGTGGTCAAGCGCCGCAGCTCCAACGTCGACATGCGTGTGGATGTCAGTGCGGCAGCCTGCCTGCAACCTGCCGATGCTGGCAAGCCGCACTGCGGTACGTCCTACGCGACGCCGTTGGTGGCTTCGACGGTGGCAGCGATGTTGTCGATCAATCCGCAGCTTACGCCCGAGCAGGTGCGTATGTTGCTGCGCCGCAGTGCCCTGACCATGGGCTCTGAACAGGACTTCGAGGCGATGGATGCCGAGGACCTGACTGCGCCGATCCTGCCGTCGGAGCGCAATGGTCGTCTCAATGACCCTGACCTGGGCCGCTCGGCGCGGCTGGACATGCAGCGCGCGCTGGATCTCGCGGTGCAGAGCCGGGAGCGGGTGCGCTGAGCAGAGCGGCGGTGGCCGCTGTCAGACAAATTCCGTAACATCGCGCCCCTCGATTTGCTTCCGCTCGTGTGATTGGGGTCACCCAGTGCACCCGCGCGCGGTCGCCCAGACTGGACACTTCACAGGATCTACATGAAACCCGCCCGACTTCGCGCCGACGTCCTCGCTGGCCTGACCACCTCCTTCGCCCTGGTGCCCGAGTGCATCGCCTTCGCCTTGGTGGCGCACCTCAATCCGCTGATGGGGCTCTACGGTGCCTTCATCATTTGCACCCTGACCGCGTTGTTCGGCGGTCGCCCAGGGATGATCTCCGGTGCCGCCGGGTCGATGGCGGTGGTGATCGTGGCCCTGGTCGTGCAGCACGGTGCCCAGTATCTGTTGGCCACGGTGCTGCTTGGCGGGATCGTGATGATCCTGTTCGGCGTGCTGCGCCTTGGCAAGCTGGTGCGGCTGGTGCCTTACCCGGTGATGCTTGGCTTCGTCAATGGCCTGGCCATCGTCATCGCCATGGCCCAGCTCGAGCATTTCAAGGACGGCGAGCACTGGCTCGGCGGGAAGCCGCTGCTGCTGATGGTCGGCCTGGTAGCCCTGACGATGCTGGTGGTCTACGTACTGCCGAAGCTGACCCGCGCGGTGCCGCCAGCGCTGGTGGCGATTGTCGGTGTGGGCCTGCTGGTCTACCTGCTCGAGCTGCCGACCCGCACCCTCGGCGACATGGCGCACATCGCCGGCGGCCTGCCGCAACTGGCCTGGCCGGAGGTGCCCTGGAACCTCGAGACGCTGAAGATCATCGCCCCCTATGCGCTGGTGATGGCCATGGTCGGTCTGCTGGAAACTTTGCTGACCCTCAATCTCACCGATGAGATTACCGAGAGCCGCGGTTTCCCTGATCGTGAATGTGTGGCGCTGGGCGCGGCCAACATGGTGTCGGGGCTGTGCGGTGGCATGGGCGGCTGCGCGATGATCGGCCAGACCGTGATCAACCTCAGTTCCAATGGCCGCGGTCGGCTATCGGGCGTGGTGGCGGGAGTGATGATCCTGCTGTTCGTGTTGTTCCTGTCGCCGCTGATCGAGCGTATTCCGCTGGCGGCACTGGTCGGGGTGATGTTCGTCGTGGCGCAGCAGACCTTTGCCTGGGCGTCGCTGCGAGTACTGCACAAGGTGCCGAAAAGCGATGTGTTGGCGATCATTGCCGTGACGGTGGTCACGGTACTGACGGACCTGGCCGCCGCGGTGCTGTTCGGGATCGTCATCGCGGCCATCAACTTCGCCTGGCAGCATGCTCGTGAGCTGTATGCCGATAGCCACGAGGATGGCCAGGGCGGCAAGATTTACCAGGTGCATGGCACCTTGTTCTTTGCCTCGACCACACCGTTCCTCGAGCAGTTCGATCCGGCGCAGGATCCGCAGAGCGTGACGCTGGACTGCAAGCACCTGAGTTTCGTCGACTACTCGGCGATCGCCGCGTTGAAGACCCTGCGCGAGCGGTATTCCCGTGCGGGCAAGCACCTGCGCGTGGTGCATCTGTCGGAGCGGTGCAAGAAGCTGTTGCGGCGGGCAGGCGAGCAGCCTTGAGGTTCTGAGTCGGCGAGACCGTCGCCATCGCGGGGCAATCGGGACCCCGCGATGAGCTCGCCTGGGCTATTCCCCCCGGTTCTTCTTCACGATGCCATCGGCGATACTCGCCGGCGCCTCTGCATAGCGCGTGAACTCCATCGAGAAGCTGGCTCGGCCTTGGGTCATCGAGCGCATCGAGGTGGCGTAGCCGAACATCTCGCCCAACGGGACCTCGGCGCGAATCACCTTGCCGGCGGGCGTCTCGTCACCATCCTGGATCATCCCGCGGCGACGGCTCAGGTCGCCCAGAATGTCGCCCTGGTACTCCTCGGGCGTTACCACCTCGACCTTCATCACCGGCTCCAGCAACACCGCGCCGCCTTTCTGCGAAAGCTGCTTGGTCGCCATGGATGCGGCGATCTTGTACGCCATTTCGTTGGAGTCGACGTCGTGGTAGGAGCCGTCGAACACTGCGGCCTTGAGGTTGATCAGCGGATACCCGGCGAGCACGCCGTTCTTCATCTGTTCCTCGATGCCTTTCTGGATTGCCGGGATGTACTCGCGCGGCACCACGCCGCCGACGATCTCATTGATGAACTCCAGGCCTTCCTTGCCTTCGTCGCCCGGGGCGAAGCGGATCCAGCAATGGCCATACTGGCCGCGTCCGCCAGACTGTCGGACGAAGCGGCCTTCGATCTCGCAGGTGTTGCGGATTTTTTCGCGGTAGGCGACCTGTGGTTTGCCGATGTTGGCTTCGACGTTGAACTCCCGGCGCATGCGGTCGACGATGATGTCCAGGTGCAGCTCGCCCATGCCCGAGATGATGGTCTGCCCGGTCTCTTCGTCGGTGCGCACGCGGAACGAGGGGTCTTCCTGGGCGAGCTTGCCCAGGGCGATCCCCATCTTCTCCTGGTCGGCCTTGGTTTTCGGCTCGACCGCGACCGAGATCACCGGGTCCGGGAAGTCCATGCGCTCGAGGATGATCGGCTTGTCGATGTCGCACAGGGTATCGCCGGTGGTCACGTCCTTCATGCCGATCAGCGCGGCGATGTCGCCCGCGCACACGTCTTTGATTTCGGCACGCTGGTTGGCGTGCATCTGGACCATGCGGCCGATGCGTTCCTTCTTGCCCTTGACCGAGTTGAGCACCGCATTGCCGGAACTGAGTACGCCAGAGTAGACGCGAGCGAAGGTCAGGGTGCCGACGAAGGGGTCGGTGGCGATCTTGAAGGCGAGTGCGGAGAACGGTTCCTTGTCGTCGGCATGGCGCTCGAGGTGCTTTTCCTCGTCGTCCGGGTCGGTGCCCTTGATTGCAGGGATTTCGCTTGGGGCGGGGAGGTAGTCGATTACCGCGTCGAGCATCAGGGGCACGCCCTTGTTCTTGAACGAAGAGCCAAGAATGGTCGGTACGATCTCGTTGGCGATGGTGCGTTGACGCAGGGCGGCCTTGATCTCGTCGATGCTCAGCTCTTCGCCTTCAAGAAACTTAAGGGTCAGTTCGTCATTGGCTTCGGCTGCGGCCTCGACCATGTGCGCGCGCCATTCGTCGGCCAGGGCCTGCAGTTCGGCGGGAATCGGTTCTTCGCGGTAGCTGGTGCCCTGGTCGGCGTCGTTCCAGTAGATGGCCTTCATTTTCACCAGGTCGATCTGGCCGATGAAGTTTTCTTCGCTGCCGATGGCCAGTTGGATGGGCACCGGGTGGTGGCCCAGACGCTGATCGATCTGCTTCACCACGCGCAGGAAGTCTGCCCCCTGGCGATCCATCTTGTTGATGTAGGCCAAGCGTGGCACGTGGTACTTGTTGGCCTGGCGCCACACCGTCTCGGACTGCGGCTCGACCCCGTCGGCGCCGCTGAACACCACCACCGCGCCATCGAGCACGCGCAGCGAGCGCTCCACCTCGATGGTGAAGTCGACGTGGCCGGGGGTGTCGATGATGTTGAAGCGGTATTTGTCGGCGAACTGCTTGGTCGAGCCTTGCCAGAACGCCGTGGTTGCCGCCGAGGTGATGGTGATGCCGCGCTCCTGCTCCTGGGCCATCCAGTCCATGGTCGCGGCGCCATCGTGGACCTCGCCCATCTTGTGGTTGACCCCGGTGTAGAACAGGATGCGTTCCGTTGTGGTGGTCTTGCCGGCATCGACGTGGGCGACGATGCCGATATTGCGGTACAGCTCGATGGGTGTAGTGCGGGCCATGGCAGGTCACCTGCAGGTGAGGATTCTCCCACGGTAGCAGACCGGGAGAATCCTGCTGCGCCGCCGGGCTGTCAGTCGGCCTGGGCTTGCAGTACCCAAGTGCCGTCGACCTCGCGCGCCAGGCCGCTGGCCGGGAGCAGGGCCAGAAGCCGCTCATGCAGGTTCGTTTCGGTGAAGGTGCGCAGGGTGTTCAGATCGAGCTGGCCGAGCAGAGGCAGGTCGTTCTTGGTGTATGACAGCCAGGCTTTCTTCAAGGCTTGCAATACATCGCTGCCTGCGGTGTTGGCGAAGCGCCGGTGCATCGGGCGGCCATCGAACTCGTAGGTGTGG
The DNA here is from genome assembly GCF_001320965.1 of Pseudomonas sp. NBRC 111143. Lineage (NCBI taxonomy): Bacteria > Pseudomonadati > Pseudomonadota > Gammaproteobacteria > Pseudomonadales > Pseudomonadaceae > Pseudomonas > Pseudomonas sp. NBRC 111143. Next base: position 58,734 of record NZ_BCBT01000015.1, read on the forward strand.
CGGTGGCTGTAGCTGGTCTCGTCGCCGTTCAGCTCGACGCAGCGATGACAGCGACAGACGCCGTCGCCAAAGGCGTTGCGCAGGTAGGTGTTGAAGTCCACGACGGGCTTGAGGGTCAGGCGTTTGTCGACCTCGAACAGGTCGGCGATCAGGGGTTCTTCGGCGCTCACGTGGTGTCCTCGTCTGGTATGGCGTGCATCGCCCGGCACCCTAACAGATCGACGGGGCCAGATCACCTGTTGCAGGCCTAGCGCGTCGCAGGCGAGTCCACCGCGCTTCGTCGCTGCGGTTGACCCGTGAACAGGCCCTTAGAGACAACAGGGATCACCTGCCGTACTCTACGCGCCCACACGACCATCCTTTCGAGGTAACCCCGCTTGAGCACCAAGTACCCCTACACCGCCACCGTGACCGTCAGCGCCGAAGACCGCGGAGGCGATACCGAAGCCTCGGAAAACCCAGGCATGCGCGTTGGTCTCGAGGCGGTGACCGAAACGCTGAAGAAGGTGCATTTCGTCGGTACGCTCGCGGCTCCTGAAAAGTCGGCCACGCATATCTGTGTCACGCTTGAGAACGGCCTGACTTACTACGGCCCGATCGTCAACGGCCATGCCGAGCTCGAAGGCGGCTGGATCGCCTTCGAGTCCGACATGCTCACGCCAGAAGAACTGGGGCTCTGAGTCTCAGTCCAGTGCGGCCAGGCACTGCTCGAGGATATCCAGCCCTTCCTCGAGTACATCCTCCTCGATGGTCAGCGGTGCCAGCAGGCGAATGATGTGGCGGGCCTTGCCACTGGGCATCAGCAGCAACCCCTTGGCTCGTGCAGCGTCCATTACCTTGGCCAGTTGCGCAGGCGCCGGGCTGCCGTCGGGGTTGACGAACTCGATCCCTCGCATCGCGCCAACGCCGGTCAGGCGCCCCAGGTAACGGCACAGGCCACTGGCCTTCCAGTGTTCGAAGCGTCTCACGATGGCCTGCTCCTGGCGCTCGCCCCAGGTGGCGAGGTTCTCGTCGCTCATCTGCGCCAGGCTGGCCAGGGCCGCGGCACAGGCGATGGGATTACCTGAATAGGTGCCGCCAAGCCCGCCCTTGGGCAGGGCATCCAGCAGTTCACGTCGGCCGACCACTGCACCCAGCGGCATGCCGCCGGCGATGCTCTTGGCCAGCAACAGCAGATCCGGTTCGATGCCCAGGCGTGGGAAGGCGAAGCGCTGGCCGGTGCGTCCGAAACCGGACTGGATCTCGTCGATGATGATGAGAATGCCATGTTGGTCGCAGAAGCCGCGCAGGGCTTGGGCGAAGGTGGGGTCCAGCGCGAGGAAGCCGCCTTCGCCTTGCACCGGTTCGAGGATGAAGGCTGCGACATCCTCGACCGCGAGCTCGACGCTGAACAGCCGTTCCATGGCCTTGAGTGCCTGTTCGCAGCTCACGCCAGTATCGGCACTGGGGTAGGGCAGGTGATAGACCGGCCCCGGCAGCTCACCCACGCGTTGCTTATAGGGGGCGACCTTGCCGTTGAGGTTGAGGGTGGCCAGGGTGCGGCCATGGAAGCCGCCGTCGAAGGCGATGACCGCGCGCTTGCCGGTGGCGCCACGGGCCACCTTCAACGCGTTCTCTGCGGCTTCGGCGCCGCTGTTGGTGAGCATGCCGGCGAGCGGGTAGTTCACTGGCACGAACGCACTCAACTGCTCCATGAGGGCAAGATAAGGCGCATGGGGCGCTGCGTTGAAGGCGTAGTGGGTTAGGCGGGCGGCCTGGTGCTGAATGGCCTCGACCACTGCCGGGTTGCAGTGGCCCAGGTTGAGCACGCCGATACCGCCGACGAAGTCGATATAGCGCTTGCCGTCGGTATCCCATACTTCGGCGTTGCGGCCATGGGAAAGTGTGATCGGGTGAACGATGGCGATGGACTGGCTGATACTTTCCTGATTCATGGACGCACGGAACCTTGTTCGAATTTCTTATTATCCAAGCGCGATGAATGTGTGTTCGGCAAACGAATTATTCGATTGGGATCATTCCTTGGATTCTCGAAGTTCGACTTTTAACCCTCTTCAGCTGCCCGTTCCAGGATCCACTCCACGAAGGCCTTCACCTTGGGCACCTCGGCCGCATGCTCGGCATGGGCCATGAAGTGCCGGCCATTGCTCGCCACCGGATGATTCCACGGCACCACCAGCTTGCCTTCGCTCAGTTCCTCGGCCACCAGATAACGCGGAATCAGGGCAATTCCGCAGCCTGCGATGGCTGCGCGGATGCACAGGTAGAAGGTGTCGAAGCGTGGTCCGTGGTAGCTATTCTGGCTGTGCAGCCCCAGCCCAAGGAACCACTCGTGCCAGGCTTCGGGCCTCGATGCGCATTGCAGCAGACGGTGCTCGGTCAGCGACTGGGCACTGTCGAAAGCATGTGCCTGCAACAGTTGTGGTGCGCACACGGGCACCACTTCCTCGCTGAACAGTTCCAGGCAGGTGGCGCCGGGCCAGGTGCCCTGGCCAAAGAAGAATGCGATATCGACCTTGGCCTGCACGAGGTCGAATGGCTCCAGTTCGTTACGCACGTCCAGGTGGATGCGCGGATGGCGTTCGCCGAAACCTTTGAGGTGTGGCACCAGCCAGCGGGCACCGAAGGTGGGCTGGGTGGCGATGCGCAGGACTTCGGTCTCGTCGCCGTAGCTGAGGATGTAGCGGCTGGAGATGTCGATCTGGGTGAGGATCTTGTTCACTTCCGTGAGGTACAGCGCGCCTGCCGGGGTCAGGTGCAGGCGTCGGCGAATACGCTGGAACAGCGGGTGGGACAACATGTCCTCGAGCTGTGCGACCTGTTTGCTCACCGCGCTCTGGGTGAGGTGCAACTCCTGCGCCGCACGGGTAAAGCTCAGGTGGCGGGCGGCTGCCTCGAAGCATTGCAGGGCGGTGGTGGAGGGCATCAGGCGTTTGGACATGACAGGCGTTACCAGGCAGGAAAAATAAGAAATGCATTCCAAAACGGAATCATGTGTTTCTAAAAGGTCGTTTGTTGAGCCACGCCTATAGATTAATACTGACCTGGATCAACGATTACAACCCGATGGAGAGGCAAGAGAAAAAACACCCCTTACTCCAACTTCCTGTCCTGTGCGCAGTGACAGCGAAAACTGCACAACAACAAGAAACAACAGCACAGACCTACAACAAAATCTGCTCAGACTCATCGCCGCCTTTTGCGGCGGCCGACCCATCAGAGGGTTCCCCATGGCATCGTCACAACAAAAGAAACAGCGTTCGCTGCAGCACGGCCTGACTTCGCGCCAGGTGTCCATGATTTCCATAGCAGGCATCATTGGTGCCGGTCTGTTCATCGGCTCCTCCAACGCCATCGCCACGGCAGGCCCGGCGATCCTCATTTCCTATGCCATGACCGGCCTGCTGGTGCTGCTGGTGATGCGCATGCTTGGCGAAATGGCCATCGCCAACCCCAACAGCGGTTCGTTTTCCACCTACGCCACCGAGGCCATCGGACCTTGGGCCGGTTTCACCATCGGCTGGCTGTACTGGTGGTTCTGGGTATTGATCATCCCGGTCGAGGCGATCGCTGGCGCCGATATCCTCCATGCCTATTTTCCCGATGTGCCGTCCTGGCTATTCGCCTTCCTGATCATGGTACTGCTGTCGGGGACCAACCTGGTCAGCGTGAAGAACTTCGGCGCCTTCGAGTACTGGTTCGCGTTGATCAAGGTGGTCGCCATTCTCGCCTTCATCATCATCTGCAGCCTGGCACTGTTCGGCGTCTGGCCGTTGGCCAAGGTCTCCGGCGTCAGCCAGTTGTGGGCCAACGGAGGCTTCATGCCCAATGGCTTTGGCACGGTGCTGGGGGGCGTGCTGATCACTATCTTCTCGTTCTTCGGTGCCGAGATCGTCACCATTGCCGCCGATGAAACCGCCAACCCCAAGGAGAAGATCCGTCGTGCCACCAACCTTGTGGTGTATCGCATCGCTATCTTCTACCTGGCGTCGATCTTCCTGGTGGTGTCGCTGGTAGCTTGGAACGATCCGGGGCTCAAGGCCGTGGGCTCGTTCCAGCGCGTCCTGGAGGTGCTCAATGTGCCGGGCGCCAAGCTGGTGGTCGATCTGGTGGTGTTGGTGGCGGTGACCAGTTGCATGAACTCCGGGCTCTACACGGCCTCGCGGATGCTCTATTCGTTGGGCGCTCGCGGTGAGGCGCCGAGCATGACCCGGCGTATTTCCGGGGCTGGTGTGCCGACCGTAGCAGTGATCCTTTCGACGTTGGCGGGTTTCGCCGGCTGCTTCGTCAACTATGTGTTCCCGGGCAAGGTGTTCGGTTTCCTGTTGTCGACCACGGGGGCCATCGCCCTGCTGGTGTACCTGGTGATTGCTGTTTCGCAACTGCGCATGCGTGCGCGGGCTGAGCGTGAGGGGACGGAGCTTGCATTGAACATGTGGTTGTTCCCATGGCTCACCTGGCTGGTGATCGGGACTATCGTACTGGTGCTGGGGTACATGCTGTTCAGCGATGCCTATCGCTACGAAACCCTGATGACGGCCGGGGTTACCGCGGTGATCCTGCTGATTTCCGTGACACGGCGGCGAGAGAGGGCTGGTCGGGTGCAAGTCGTTTGAGGCTTGCGCTCATCCTGTGTTGCCGCTGCAGGTGAGTGCACAAGGAAGGGGGGGAGCGCTACCATCCTCCCGCCATCCTTCCCATTCCAACAAGCACAGGAAGCGTATGAACGAGAAAGCACTCTCCCTCCAGCAACTGGCGGCGCCCGAAGGCTCCTGCTATGGCTGCGGTTGTTCCCACCCCAGTGGCCTGCATATCCAGAGCCACTGGGACAGCGACGGCGTGCACCTGCTGTGCCGGCACTCACCTGACAGCGGCTTCATCGGCTGGCCCGGATTGGTCTACGGTGGCCTGTTGGCGATGCTAGTGGACTGCCATTCCAACTGGACCGCAATGGCCTACCACTACCGGGCCGAAGGGCGCGAGCCGGGCAGCTTGCCGCGTATTGACTGTGTCACCGGCACCCTCAGCCTGACCTACCTCAAACCTACGCCCATGGGTGTCGAGTTGCTGCTCAAGGCCAGGGTCGAAGGTGAGGTCGGGCGCAAGAGCCGGGTCCTCTGTGAGGTCTGGGCCGGGGACGTGCTGACCGTCAGCGCCGATTCGGTGTTCGTGCGTGTCGACACCGAAAAGCTCAAGCGGCAGGCGCACGAGCGTAGCTGAACCCTGGGGGCGGTAGCCATTCCTGCCACGCTATTGATCCAGCGACAAGTGGCGCACCCGTGTGGGGGCGTCACTTTCGATATCTGGAAGGCCATGGTCAAACCTTGACGTTGGTTCTAGAGTGATGATCCCTTCGCATTCGGAATCGACCATGACCGATCTGTCCGCTTTTCCCATCACACAGAAGTGGCCGGCGCAGCACCCCGAGCGCCTGCAACTCTACTCGCTGGCCACACCCAATGGCGTCAAGGTCTCGATCATGCTCGAAGAGATCGGCCTGCCCTATGAGGTACACAAGGTCAGCTTCGAGACCAATGATCAGCTGACGCCCGAGTTCATCTCGCTCAGCGTCAACAACAAGATCCCTGCGATTCTCGATCCCGACGGTCCCGGCGGGCATGCATTGCCGCTGTTCGAGTCAGGGGCGATCCTCCAGTACCTGGCGGAGAAGACTGGCCAGTTGCTCAGCCAGGACCCCGCGCAGCGCTATCAGACCTTGCAGTGGCTGATGTTCCAGATGGGCGGCATTGGGCCAATGTTTGGCCAGGTGGGGTTCTTCCATTTCTTCGCTGGCAAGGATTACGAGGACAAGCGTCCGCGTGATCGCTACGTCAACGAATCCAAGCGTCTGCTCGGTGTGCTCGATCGTCACCTGAAGGGCCGTGAGTGGATGGTCGATGAGTACAGCATCGCTGACATCGCCATTTTCCCCTGGGTGCGCAATCTGGTGGACCGCTACGACGCCCGTGATCTGGTGGGCTTTGAGACGTTCAAGGAAGTGCAGCGAGTGCTGGCGAAATTCCTGGAGCGTCCTGCGGTGCAGCGTGGGCTGAAAATTCCGGGCTGACTTGATCGAGGCCGCCCGCGCGGCCTCTTTTTTTGCCCCGGGCGAGGGTTGCGCAGCCGCTGTCTGGTGTTGATCGAATGGCTGTCGCGTGACCTTGGTCAATGTAGGTCGTAGGCTGAAGGTGAAAATAGCGCCGGAAAATTCGATGATCTGTTGCAAACGCGTGTATCAATCGGTTTCGCCTGAGGACGGACAGCGGGTGCTGGTCGATCGCTTGTGGCCACGCAATATGCGCAAGGATGCCTTGCACGGCCAGTGGTTGCGCGACGTTGCACCGTCGGATGCGCTGCGCAGGGCGTTTCATGCCGGGGATATGGACTTCGCCGGTTTTTCCGAGCATTACCGTGCCGAACTGGCGGCCCATCCTGAGCATTGGTATCCGCTGCTGGATCTGGCGGCCAAGGGGACCCTGACCCTATTGTTCGCAGGCAAGGATACTGCGCACAACAATGCCCAGGTGCTCGCCGACTGGCTGGAAGAAGAGCTCGATCGAAGGGGGCCGGGCAGTTCGCCGGTGTGTTATGCCCAGGAGCCAGGCGGATAGCGATGCAATGACTCAACTATCACTTGAACTCGTTCCGGCCACCGCAGGCTGTCGTACCTTCGCCCGCGACCTGACGCGACGCGCCATGCTCCCGTACTACCGCGAGTTCGACCTGTTGTGGATCGAAGAGGCATTTGACGAAGCTTGGAGCTGGCGCGAGCAGTGGCTGGTGAAGGCGGGTGAGCAAGTGCTGGGTTTCTGCAGCCTCAGTCAGGACCGCCAGGCCTTGTTCATCCGCGAACTGCACCTGCTGCCCGAGCACCGCGGGCACGGCGTTGGATCCTGGGTGCTGGGGCAGTTGGCCGGATGGGCAGCGCAACGTCGTTTGCCGTTACTGCGCCTGATGGTGTTTCGCAGTAACCCGGCCAGGCGACTCTATGCACGCTCGGGCTTTGTTGAAATAGGGGAGGACGACTGTTTCGTTCGTATGCAGCGCAATGTCATGGTCGCGGGCGCGAGGTCATGATGTCGGTACAGGTTTAGACAAGTGGCGTAATAGTAGCTTGTATTGGTTGGATCCAATGTGCATAGTGCCAACTGGATTCGTGGCTATTCGCCTGGGTGCCGGACGCGCCCAGGGGTATCTGATCGAGAGAGGAAGGGAGTCGAATGAAAGGATTCGGTCTGCGTTTGAGGGAAGAGCGCGAGCGGCTGGGATTGACCCAGCGAGTGTTCGGTGACATCGGGGGTGTCGAGCCCAACGCCCAGGGCAAGTACGAAAGTGGGGAGCGCACGCCACGCATCGATTATCTGGCGGCGCTCGCCGCAAAGGGCGTCGATGCTGCGTACGTACTCAGCGGCCTGCGCACGCCAGCGCCATTGGAATGCCTCAGTGGCGATGAGAGCCGCGTGCTGGGTATGTTGCGACGGCTGACTTCAGCCGATCGGGCAGCGATCTGGCACCTGCTCGGGCGTCTGGCGGCAGATAACGAAAGCTACGAAAAGACTCGCCTGCGAAGGGCAGACCGCCAGGCATATGCCAATGACGCTTTGCGCTAGGTTCGTGATGAAATTTTTTGTTAAGGTGGCCGGATCCAATCGCCCCCATGACGAGGTGTCTGCTTGATTAGGGTACTTGTGGTCGATGATCACGATCTGGTGCGTACCGGTATCACGCGCATGCTGGCCGATATCGATGGGCTGCAAGTGGTCGGCGAGGCGGATTCGGGCGAAGCCGCCCTCAAGCTTGCCCGTGAGCTGAAACCTGACGTAGTCCTCATGGACGTCAAGATGCCCGGAATCGGTGGCCTGGAAGCCACGCGCAAATTGCTACGCAGTCACCCGGATACCAAAGTGGTCGCCGTCACCGTATGCGAGGAAGACCCGTTTCCCACGCGCTTGCTGCAGGCAGGCGCCGCAGGATACCTGACCAAGGGCGCGGGGCTCGACGAAATGGTCCAGGCTATCCGCCTGGCCTTCGCGGGGCAGCGCTACATCAGCCCGCAGATCGCCCAGCAGCTGGCGCTCAAATCGTTCCAGCCCCAGGGGTCACCGTTCGATGCGCTGTCGGAGCGGGAAATCCAGATTGCCCTGATGATTGTCGGCTGCCAGAAAGTGCAGATCATCTCAGACAAGTTGTGTCTGTCCCCCAAGACCGTCAATACTTACCGTTATCGGATCTTCGAAAAACTCTCGGTCACCAGCGACGTCGAACTGACATTGCTGGCCGTTCGCCACGGTATGGTTGACGCAAGCCTGTAATCCCCCATGTCCCAACTCTTTGATGCCAGCGCGTTCCTGGCGACCTGCAGCGGTCGCCCAGGCGTGTACCGGATGTTCGATGCCGAGTCCCGGCTGCTTTACGTGGGCAAGGCCAAGAACCTCAAGAAGCGTCTGGCCAGCTACTTCCGCAAGACTGGCCTGGCGCCGAAAACGGCCGCCCTGGTGGGGCGCATCGCTCAGGTCGAAACCACCATTACCGCGAACGAGACCGAGGCGCTGCTGCTCGAGCAGACGCTGATCAAGGAGTGGCGTCCGCCCTACAACATTTTGTTGCGGGACGACAAATCCTACCCTTACGTCTTTCTTTCCGACGGCGATTTCCCACGCCTGGGCATACATCGTGGCGCGAAAAAAGCCAAGGGCCGCTACTTCGGCCCTTATCCCAGCGCCGGGGCGATCCGTGAAAGCCTGAGCCTGCTGCAGAAAGCCTTCTCGGTGCGTCAGTGCGAGGACAGCTATTACGCCAACCGCACCCGGCCGTGCCTGCAATACCAGATCAAGCGCTGCAAGGGACCGTGCGTCGGCCTGGTCACGCCCGAGGAGTATGCCGAAGACGTACGGCATTCGGTGATGTTCCTCGAGGGGCGTAGCCAGCAGTTGGGCAACGAGCTCAACGCCGAGATGGAGCAGGCCGCCATGGCGCTGAATTTCGAGAAGGCCGCCGAGCTGCGCGACCAGATCGCCTTGTTGCGTCGCGTCCAGGACCAGCAGTACATGGAAGGCGGCTCCGGTGACGTCGATGTCATCGCCGCCTTCGTCAACCCAGGCGGGGCCTGCGTGCACCTGATCAGCGTCCGCAGCGGGCGCGTGCTGGGGAGCAAGAACTTCTTCCCGCAGGTGGGTATCGAGGAGGAGGTGTCCGAAGTGATGGCGGCCTTCCTTTCCCAGTACTACCTGGGCAACGCCGAGCGAGAACTGCCAGGAGAGCTGATCGTCAATGTGGTCCACGAGGACTTTCAGGCCATCACTGAAGCAGTACAGACCTTGCGCAGTCGCGACCTGGCCATCAGCCACCGAGTCCGAGGGACTCGGGCACGCTGGCAGCAACTGGCCGTGACCAACGCCGAGCAGGCGCTCAACGCTCGTCTGGCCAACCGCCAGCACATGGCCGCACGTTTCGAGGCCTTGGCTCAGGTGCTCAACCTGCCGGAGGTGCCGCAGCGCCTGGAGTGCTACGACATCAGCCACTCCAGCGGCGAGGCTACGGTGGCCTCGTGCGTGGTGTTCGGCCCTGAGGGACCGCTCAAGTCCGACTACCGCCGTTTCAACATCGAAGGTGTCACCGCCGGTGACGACTATGCTGCCATGCACCAGGCCCTGACTCGCCGTTTCGGGCGAATCAAGGACGGCGAGGGCAAGTTGCCCGATGTGCTGTTGGTCGACGGCGGCAAGGGGCAGCTGAACATGGCCCGTGAAGTCATGCAGGAGCTGGCACTGAGTGACCTTACCTTGCTCGGGGTGGCCAAGGGGGTGACCCGCAAGGCCGGCTTCGAGACGTTGTATCTCAACGATGTGGCCCACGAATTCACCCTCAAGGGCGATTCACCGGCACTGCACCTGATTCAGCAGATTCGTGATGAGGCGCACCGTTTTGCCATCACTGGCCACCGCGCACGTCGCGGCAAGGCCCGCCGTACGTCCAGCCTCGAAGACGTTGCAGGGGTCGGACCGAAGCGCCGTCGAGACTTGCTGAAACATTTCGGCGGCCTGCAGGAGCTCAACCGCGCCAGTGTCGACGAGATTGCCAAGGCACCCGGCATCAGTAAAAAGCTTGCCGAGTCGATTTATGCGAGCCTGCATAGCGAGTAGAATGCCGGGTTCAACTCGCAGCCAGTCGTACCGATGAATATTCCAAACCTGCTCACCGTTCTACGCGTCCTGCTCATCCCGATCTTCATTCTGCTGTTCTACGTGCCTTATCACTGGAGTTACGTAGCCGCCAGCAGCGTGTTCGCCATCGCCGCCGCAACTGACTGGCTCGATGGCTATCTGGCCCGTCGTCTTCAGCAGAGCACGCCGTTCGGGGCGTTTCTGGATCCTGTCGCCGACAAACTGATGGTTGCCGTGGCGCTGGTACTGTTGGTGCAGGTGCACGCCAACTTCTGGCTGACGCTGCCCGCAGCGGTGATCATCGGGCGTGAAATCGTGGTATCGGCTCTGCGCGAGTGGATGGCCGAGCTGGGGGCGAGGGCGCATGTGGCGGTGTCGAACCTGGGCAAGTGGAAGACCGCCGCGCAGATGTTGGCGCTGGTCATTCTGCTGGGCAATCCGCCGGTGCTGACCTTCTGGGTCGCACTCGGTTACGGGCTGTTGCTGGTGGCCGCAGGCCTGACTTTGGTGTCGATGGTGCATTACCTGCTGGCGGCCTGGCCGCACCTGCGCGAAGGCTCCGAGCAGAAGTAAAACTTTTTTTGAATCAAGGGGTTGACCTTCCCTGGCAGTTCGCTAGAATGGCACCCATCACGACGCGGGAATAGCTCAGTTGGTAGAGCACGACCTTGCCAAGGTCGGGGTCGCGAGTTCGAGTCTCGTTTCCCGCTCCAATTTTCACGGTGCTGCCTGAGGCAGGGCTGGGAAATAAATCCAGTGCAAGCCGCAAGGCTTTATAGCTGGTGCGCTGAAAAGCGTTGGGTATGTCCCCTTCGTCTAGTGGCCTAGGACACCGCCCTTTCACGGCGGTAACAGGGGTTCGAGTCCCCTAGGGGACGCCATTTAGCGGGAATAGCTCAGTTGGTAGAGCACGACCTTGCCAAGGTCGGGGTCGCGAGTTCGAGTCTCGTTTCCCGCTCCAAATATCGATCTACAGAGTTCCATGGAAGTCTGTAGATACCTGAAAATAGACGCTTCGGCGTCTTTTTTCGTTTCAGTCAACGCCACTCCGATCCATGGGCATTCGGACTAATTGAGTCCAGAAATTAGTCCATGAAATCCGGACTTGCGCGGTCGCGCTCATCTCGCGTGTATGCGGGATGTTCAAACGCACCCGCGATTGGACTTGAGCGCTGCATCACTTTGCGCTGCCGTGCGGTGGAGGAATTCACCCAGCCAGAGCGCTGATGCTGCGTTCTGATAATGCTCTGCAGCAGACACGCTGACGTGAGGCCGCAACAGCGCCAGGCAGCTATGGGCAACGCCTTCATGCAGAGGCTGTAGCCACCCGTGGCGAAGACCGAGGCGCTGGGCCTGGGCCCAGAGCGAGGGCGCTGTAGCGAAGGCCTTGGGCTCCCAGATCAACGGGATGTTTGAGCGCTGCAGGTGATGGGCTCGCAAATCCAGCGCGGCCTGAATAATCGCTTCCGAGCCCGTTACCAGATTGCCTGCGCTGATCGCATGCGTGCAGCTTGCAAAGCTGAAACGGTAGTAGCGAAACCCTAGCTCGCGCACCAGCGCGGGCTAGGCTTCGAGTAGCGTCGGGAGGTGGCCCAGACGTTGCCAGTCCTCCGCTGTTCGGTTGAGCATCGAACCTCCTTGTGGTGTCGCTCCTGATTGACGCTACTGCGGGGCGGCGGGTGGAAGCGTTGCCCGAATTCCGAGTAATTTTTTCCACTATAAAGTGGGAAATATATACGACTAAATAAACATAGCGTTTACTTCCATTTTTCATTTTTTCTGCCAGCACATTCCGTGCATAAACCAACGGCCTTTGTAGAGCCTGAAAGGTGCGCGGATGTAAAACGCTTCGGCGTCTTTTTTCGCTCCGGGCTCAATTCGCTACCCATTCACCGCACCTGATCTTTGCCGCTCGCCAGCACCTGTTTCATCCCGCCCACTGCTCAGAAACAAAAGTTTTGTGGTAATGCTTTTTAAATATTTCTGGTTATAACCGCGGCTCGCTAAAGTAGCGTCACTTTCCGATCGCCACCTACGCTGGAACTCCTTGCCATGAGCGGCCCCCAGGGACATTCGAGCCCGATCCTGACCTTCCCCCAAGGGGAAAAGGATCCCCTGTCGATTCGGGCCAAGGCCCTGGTCTTCGCCGATCCGCGTTCGCGCCAACTGCTGGAGTTTCTGCAAAGGGTCGGACCGAGTGAAGTGCCCGTGCTGATCAACGGTGAGACCGGCACCGGCAAGGAGCTGGTCGCCCGTTACCTGCATGCGGCCAGCGGCCGTCGTGGCGCCTTCGTGGCTGTCAACTGCGGGGCGATCAGCGAAACGCTGGCCGAAAGCGAATTCTTCGGCCATGAGGCCGGGGCCTTTTCCGGCGCCGCGGGCCGTCGTGCCGGCTGGTTCGAGGAGGCTGACGGCGGCACCTTGTTTCTCGACGAGATTGGCGATCTGCCGCTAGCGCTGCAGGTCAAGCTGTTGCGCGTGCTGCAGGAGCAGGAGGTGGTGCGGGTCGGTTCGCGCAAGCCCGTGAAGATCGACATTCGCCTGGTCACCGCCACCAACGTCGACCTGGAGCAGGCGGTGGAGGCGGGCACCTTTCGCCTGGACCTCTTCTATCGCATCAACGTCGCCCAGGTCGCCGTGTTGCCACTGCGCGAAAGGCCCCTCGACATCCTGCCGTTGGTGGAACACTTTCGGCGGCTCTACAGCGCGCGCTTGAACATCAGTGAACCGATGCTCTCCGAGTCGGCGACCCAGGCGCTGCTCGACTATCCCTGGCCGGGCAATATCCGTGAGCTGGAAAACGTTGTGCACCTGGCATTGCTGGTGGCCGGCGACAAGCCGATCCGCCCGGAACACCTGAAGTTTTCCGCTGGGCTGAGTGTGGCCAGGGCCAGTGCGGGCAACGTGCACACGCTGCCCCAGGAGGTGATGCGCGAACAGTTGCTGCGCTTGTTCGAGGTCCCTGGAGAGGCGTTGCTGCACGACATCGAAGACCTGATCGTGCGCGAAGCGTTTGCCTATTGCGGCTTCAACCAACTGCGCACGGCGGCGTTGCTGGGCATCACCCGCAATGCCATGCGCACCTTGCTGGTCAATCACGGCATGCTCAAGGGCCGCACGCCGGGCTGATCCGCCGCAACAACGGCACCAGCTCGGCCCCCAGGTGAATCGCCTCTTCCAGATGCGGGAAGCCCGACAGCACGAAACACTCCACGCCCAGTTGGCTGTAGGCTTCGATCCGATCGGCGACCTGCTGGTAGCTGCCCACCAGCGCAGTGCCGGCGCCCCCCCGCACCAGCCCGACCCCGGCCCAGAGGTTGGGTGAAACCTCCAGCTCACGCGCCCGTCGTCCACGTCCCTTGACCAGCCCGGTCTGGCGCGACTGGCCGACCGACTCGTAGGCGGCCATCTGCAGTTGCGCCTGTTCGATGGCTTCCTTGGGGATCTCCTCCAGCAAGCGCTCCACATGCGCCCAGGCTTGCTCATCGGTGGGCGCGGCGAACACGTGCAAACGCAAGCCGAAGCGCAAGGTGCGCCCGCGTGTTGCGGCCAGTTCGCGCATGCGCAGGATGCGTTCGGCGATCATCTGCGGCGGTTCGCACCACATCAGGTAGGTCTGCGCGTGGGCTGCGCCCACCTGTTCGGCGGCGTTGGATGCGCCGCCGAAATAGATCGCCGGTGCTGCTGCCTGAGGTGCGATCGGGCTGCCGCCCCCGCTGCGGTAGTAGCGTCCGTGATGGGGTTGACCGTGTCCGCTCCAGACGGCCTGGAACACCTGGAGAAACTCGGCAGTGCGTGCATAACGCTCGTCATGCTCGAGAAAATCCCCCAGCGAGCGTTGCTCGAAGCGGCTCGATCCGCTGACCACATGCAGGTCCAGGCGCCCGTTGCTGAGCAACTGCAGGGTCGCGGCGCGGTGGGCGCTGTAGGCGGGCAGTTCGAGCCCCGGACGCACCGTCAGCAGGAAGCGCAGGCGCTGTACCTCCTGGGCCAGCACGGCCGTGATCAGCCAAGGGTCTTCGAAACCGCTGGCGGTGGGCACCATGATGCCGTCGAAGTTGCCGAGCTCGGCGGCGCGTACCACCTGGCGCAAATAGTCGAGGGTCGGCGCGCGTTCACCCTGCTGGAACAGGCCGACCTTGGGCAGGCCGCTGCTGGTCAGGTGACGGCCGTCGCCATTGGTGGGCAGGAACCAGTCGATCTCGATCGGCCGGTGCGCGGGCTTGTACATCTCAGACGCTCTCCTTGCGGGTCAGCAGGGGCAGGACTTGCTCGCCGAAGCGCAGCACCTCGCTGACCGCTGGCTGGCCCTGGATGACGATATGCTCGATCCCTACGCCGTGCAGCTCTTGCAGGCGGGTGGCGAGTTGCTGCGCGGTGCCGACCAGGTACAGCGGTTGATCGGGGGCCTGCTGCAGCAGGTTGGGGTGCACCTCGAAGCGGCGTAGCGGGTGGCCATCGCGTTGCAACCGCGTCACGCTGTCAGCGCGGTCGGCGGGTGGTGCAGGCAGTTGGCGGGCGGCGGCTTCCCAGGCTTGCGCTTCCGTGTCGGCAAGTATCAGGCCGAGGGTGCAGGCGAACGTCGGTGCCAACGCCGGTTCGGGGCTGGCGTCGCGCTGTCGGGCAATGGCCTGGCGCAGCCAGGCGGGTGGCGCCGGGCGTAGCAGGCAGGCCTGGGCGTGGCTGGCGATCAGCGCAGGGCTTTGGCTGTCGTCGAGGACGATGGGCGGTGCGGGCAGGTCGCGCCAGGCGAAGCCTGCGTTCTCCAGCTGAAAATAGCGACCGTTGTAGGTGAAGCCCGGGTCGCTGCCTCGCAGCAGGCGCCCGAGGATTTCCAGGTATTCGCCAATACGCTCGTTGCGCTGGTCGCGGTTGAGCCAGTCGCCGAACGCCTGGCGCAGGCTGTTCTGTTCGCCGTCTGGCAGGTGCAGGCGCACGCGGTTGG
Source organism: Pseudomonas sp. NBRC 111143 (assembly GCF_001320965.1). NCBI lineage: Bacteria > Pseudomonadati > Pseudomonadota > Gammaproteobacteria > Pseudomonadales > Pseudomonadaceae > Pseudomonas > Pseudomonas sp. NBRC 111143. Next base: position 73,842 of record NZ_BCBT01000015.1, read on the forward strand.
CGCTGATCGACTGCAGGCTCTGCACTGTACTGGCCAGCGCTGCTGGCAGCATCACTTGCGGCGGTATGCTGACGGTCAAGCGCACATGGCGGGTGTGTGCACACAGTGCTGCGGCTATGCCCAGGCTGTCGAGGCACTGCGCGCCACCGGGAATCCACAGGCCATCGAGCCCGGCATATTCGACCGCCTGGGCGAGTTGAATCCAGTGCCCGGGGCCTGTCACGCCGCCGGGCGCCGCAGCCGGGCCGCAGAGCGGCAGTTGCCAGCTGAATTCAAGGGCCATGACCACGCTCCGTCGGGCGGCAGAAAGAGGTCACCATCATCCCACCGTCGCCTGCGGCTGAGTAGCCAGCCCGTGCTTCGCTCGCCAGCCGAGCGCGGGGGCGATGTCTTCGGCGATGATGCGCAGGCGTTCGAGCACCTGGGCCTGGGTCGAGCTTTCGGCCTGGGTGACCACGATCAGGTAGTCGACGTAGCCCAGCAGCGCCGGGTCCTGGCGCAGGCTGTGGACGATGTCGTCGGGGGCGCCGTGGTGCACGTTCATCAGGCGCAGATGCGCGTCCAGGTCCAGCGCCTCGTCGATCAACCCTTCACGGCGCAGGCGCGGTACATGCCGTTCGATGTCGATGGCCAGTTCCGCCTGGGCACTGGCCCGGTCGTGTGCGGGAAACACTGCACGGACCACGCCGATACGTGGCGCTCGGGTTGTATCGCGCCAGGCATGCAGGTAGGCGTCGGCCAGGGGCTTCTGCACGGTCAGCGGGTCGTGGGTGGCGGTGCCCAGCAGCAGGCCGTTGCCTTGCCGGGCGGCATACGCGGCACCCGCGACGCTGCCGTGGGAGTGCCAGAGGCGCTGGCGCAAGCCGCAGGCGGGCGGTTGCAGGTGCAGGTCGGCGTGCAGGGGCGCGCCTTCGAGCAGTTGCTGCAACTGCTGTTGCCGGGCTTCGAAGTGCGCCTGGCGTTGTGCTGGATCCAGCCCGAAGGCGGTGAAGTTGTCGAGGTTGGCGCCGCCGCTGCCCAGCCCCAGTTGCACCCTCTGGCCGCTGAGGCTGTCCAGCACGCTGGCGTCTTCGGCCAGGCGGATCGGGTCTTCGAAGGGCAGCACGATGACGCCGGTGCCCAGCTCGATCTGGCGCGTGTGCTCGGCTACCGCGGCCAGCAACACCAGGGGCGAGGGCAGTTGGCCGAAGCCGCTGCTCAGGTGGTGCTGGGCGATCCAGCCGCCGTCGAAGCCCAGGGCCTCGGCCACTTCGAATTGCTCCAGCAGGTCACGATAGGCCTGCCGTGGGTCCTCGCCGAAAGCGTGGCTGAGAAAGCCCAGCTTGAAGGGTTTTTGCGCGGGTAAGGTCATGCTTGCACAGGCTCCAGGATAGGTCCGGTTGCGGCGACGCCTGGGCGCCAGCCGAGCGCCGGGGCGATGTGTTGGCGCAGGATTTCCAGGGCCCGGATCGCCTCGCGCAGCGGCGTGCTGGTGGTCTGCACCTGGAGCACCAGTTGGTCGTGCACGCCCAGCTGTGGGCCACGGCGCAGCCCCTCGACGATCTGTGCCGAGCTGCCATGCAGCACGCCGAGGCGTTCGAGCACTGCACCCAGATCGCCGCCCAGGGAAGCGTCGAGCACACCGATGGTTTGCTGGCGGCGCACATAGGCCTGGATGTCCTGGCGCAGCGCGGTGTCGTCGCCACCCTCGGGGAATACCGCTTGCACCCGCACCACGCGCGGGGCCGTGAGGTGATCGCTGCGCCAGCCCTGACGATAGCGCTGCACCAGTTCCACGCCGGCCTCGACCGGCAGGTGCGGGTTGGGCGCCATGATCAGACCGTTGCCACGTGCGGCCACCTGCTCCACCCGTGAGGTGGCCTCCCACAGGCGCTGGCCAAGCCCGCGAGCCGCAGGGCGCAGTTGCAGCCCTTGGTCGTTGAGCGCGGCGTTGCCGAGGGCATCGTGCAAGCGTTGCAGGTGGTCTTCGTAGCGCCCGTGGCGCTGCTCGGGGTTCAGCCCGAAGGCGCTGAACGTGTCTGGGTCAAAGCCGGCACCCAGGCCCAATTCCACGCGCCCGTCGGCCAGCAGGTCGAGTACGGCGGCATCTTCGGCCAGGCGCAGCGGCGGCTCCTGGGGCAGGACGATGATCGCCGTGCCCAGCCGGATTCTCCGGGTGCGCTGGGCGATGGCCGACAGCAGCACCAGCGGCGAGGGCAGGCGCCCCTGTTCGCTGGCGAAATGGTGCTGGGCCACCCAGCCGCTGTCGAAGCCGAGTTCCTCGGCAACGCGGAATAGCTCCAGGGTCTCGCGGTAGACCTTGGCGTCGAACCGCGGCTGGTAGACGCGGGTGAGAAAACCCAGTGAAAAACCACCGCTCATGGTGTCTGTCCTCGGTCGGGGGCGGGCAGGGCGCTGAGCCGTTGCAGGGCGGGTGTGGCGGCAGGTGACTGCAGCAGGCCGCTGAAGGGGCTGATGGTCAGGTAACCTTTGGCCAACCACACGGCTTCGTCGTCCTGTTCGGTGACGTTGGCGGGCGCACTGCGGGTAAAGCCGATGCCGGGTTTGCCGGAAAGCGCTGCGCCGAAACTGCCCAGGTCGTCGGTGTATCGCGTGTCGAAACCCACGTAGCGGCCGATGCGAGTCAGGCGAATGCCCTTGACCTCGCTGCCGGCGGGTAGATTGATGTTGAGGCCGATGCCAGCGGGCAGCAGCTTGCCGTCGGCCGGGCGCTGTTGCTCCAGCGCCTGCACCAGGCGCAGCACGAAGCGTGCGGTGCGCTGAGGGTCGTGATCCTTGAGGTCGGTACTTACCGCCAGGGTCGGCACGCCGGTCTGCAGCGCCGCACTGGCGGCGTTGAAGGTGCCCGAGGCGAGGTTGATCGCGCCAACATTGTTGCCGGGGTTGGGGCCGACGATCACCAGGTCCGGGTCGGGCATGACCTTCTTCAGGCCCATGAGCACGGCCATCACCGGTGTTGCGCTGATCTCGATGCTGACGCTCTGGCCGGCACAGATCGGGCTGGTGCAGGGGCCTTGCTCGTGGGTGGAGAGAAAGTAGCTGTCGGGGTAGGCGGGGTCGTCGTCGCGCCCGATGCTGACTTCGCGTCCGTAGTAGAAGGCACCGCCGCGCGCACTTTGCTCGCTCTTGGGAGCGGCGATGCGCACGGTGTGTCCGGCGGCCTTGAGGGTGCTGTACAGCGCGCGGATGTTCGGATGCTGGTAGCCGTCGTCGTTGCTCAGCAGGATATTCAGGGCCAGGGCAGGCGATGCACTGATCACGCCCGCCGCCAGCACCAGGCCGGCCAGGGCCTTCATGCCGGGGCCCGCGTGCTGAAGCGGTTGGCCGGGCGCGGCAGGCCCAGGTGTTCGCGCAGGGTGCTGCCGGCATAGTCGAGGCGGAACAGTCCACGTTGCTGCAGCACCGGGATCACCTGGTCGACGAAGGTGTCGATGGCGCCGGGAAAGTAGGGGAAGAACACATTGAAACCGTCGCAGGCGCGGGCCTGGAACCACTGCTCGAAGCTGTCGGCGATATCGCTCGGCGTGCCGATCACCGGGTTGCCACCAGCCAGGCGCAGGTACAGCTGGCGGATGCTGAGATTGTCGCGCCGGGCCAGTTGCAGCACCTGGTCTCGGCGGCTGCCGCGCTGGCCGGGCGGGGTGTCGGGCAACGGGCCGTCGAGGTCGTGGCCGGAGAGGTCGATGTCTTCACCCAGGGTGTCGGCCAGCAGGCGCAGGCCCAGCACCGGATCGATCAGGGCCTGGAACTGTTCGAACAACTGCTGGGCCTGTTCGCGGGTATCGGCGATGAAAGGAGTGACGCCAGGCAGGATCTTGATGTGCTCGGGATCGCGGCCCAGGGCTGCAGCACGCTGCTTGATGTCCTGGTAGAAGGCCTGGGCGGCGGGCAGCTCGTGGTGTGCGGCGAAGATCACTTCGGCCACCCGCGCCGCCAGGGCCTTGCCGGCTTCCGAGGCGCCGGCCTGCACCAGCACCGGGTGCCCCTGGGGTGGGCGAGCCACGTTCAGTGGGCCACGCACCGAGAAGTGTGCGCCCTTGTGGTTCAGGGTGTGCAGCTTGTCCGGGTCGAAGTAGCGGCCGCTGGCCTTGTCGCGGACGAAGGCATCGTCGTCCCAACTGTCCCACAGGCCCTTGACCACGTCATGGAACTCTTCGGCGCGCTGGTAGCGGTCAGTGTGGTCGATGTGCTGCTCGCGGCCGAAGTTCCAGGCTTCGTCGGCAACCACCGAAGTTACCAGGTTCCAGGCGGCGCGCCCCTTGGACAGGTGATCGAGGGAGGCGAACTTGCGGGCGATATGGTACGGCTCGTTGTAGCTGGTGGTGGCGGTGGCGATCAGGCCGATGCGCTCGGTGACCGCCGCCAGTGCCGACATCAACGTCAGCGGCTCGAAGTGCTCGGCGCGCGCGGTGCGGCTCAGGGCATCGAGGTGATGGCCCCAGAGCGCCACCACATCGGCAATGAACAGTGCATCGAACTTGCCCCGTTCGGCGCTGCGGGCGATGGCCTTGAAATGTTCGAAGTCCTGGCTGGCGTCGGCCTGGGCCAGGGGGTGGCGCCAGGCGGCCACATGGTGACCGCTGTTGGCGAGAAATGCGCCCAGCTTGAGCTGGTCGGTGCGACGGGTCATGACAGCCTCCGTGCAAGCGTTCGGCAGGGCCCTGCCGCCTGCGGGGCGACAGGGCGGTGGGTCAGAAGTTGTAGGTCAGGCCGGTGTACCAGTAGCCGCCGGTGGTGCCATAGGGCGAGAAGTTGCCATAGGGGAAGGCGCCGGAGCTGCTGGGCAGGTGGGTACGTTCCGGGTAGACGTTGAACAGGTTGTTGGCGCCTGCGGTCAGGGTCAGGCTGGAGGTGAGGTGATAGTCCAGGTTCAGGTCGGTGATCCAGGTCGGCGAGAAGGTGCGGTCGAAGGCTTCGGTAGTCCCGTACTGGGTGTACTCGCCGTAGCGGGTCAGGTTCAGGCCGATCTCGAACTTGTCGATGGTCCAGGTGGCGCCCAGCAGCAGCTTGGATTCGGGCAGGCCGTGCTTGAGGTTGCCCTGACGCTGACGGTCATAGCCACCGGTAGGCCCGAGGGCCTGCTGGGCCACCGGCGAGGCGTGGATATCGTCGATCTCGGTGGTGTTCCAGTTGAAGCCCAGGGTGTAGCGCACACTGCCGTAGGCGCCCAGCGCCTGGCGGTAGTCGCCGACCAGGTCGATGCCGCGGGTAGTGGTGTCCAGGGCGTTGGTGAAGTAGGTCACCGACTGGTTGGTGGGCAGCCCGGCCGCGGCGAGGATCGCGGTGATCTGCGGGGTGCCGCCAAGGTAGCCGGTCTGGGCGATGCGGTCCTTGATCTTGATCTGGTAGGCATCGAGGGTGATGCTGGTGGCATCGGTCGGCTGCAGGGTCAGGCCCAGGCCGAAGTTGGTGGATTTCTCGGGCTTGAGGGTGCTGGCCCCCAGAGCCTTGGCCACGGCCGAGTCGACCGCCACGTTGCGGTAGTCGAACAGGTTGCCGTTGACGTTGCTCTGCGAAGTCGAGCTGTAGATCTGCTGGGCCAGCGAGGGCGCGCGGAAACCGGTGCTGAAACTGCCGCGCACAGCGAGAATCGGCGTCAGCTGGTAGCGGGTGGCGAACTTGCCGTTGGTGGTGGTGCCTGAACCATCGTTGTAGTGCTCGTAGCGACCCGCCAGGTCGACATGCCATTTGTCGGTCAGGTCCTGGCCGATCTCGCCGTAGCCGGCCAGGCTGGTGCGGCCTTTTTCGGCGGCGTCGGCGGGTGTGGTGCCGGCACCGGAGATGGTGCCCGGTGCGATCGGGTTGCCACTGGCGCCGGTGGTGAACGGGCCGCTGGCGTAGGAGGCGTAGTCGCCCTTGCCGATCTTGTAGTTCTCGTAGCGCTGTTCAAGTCCCCAGGAAATCTGCGTCGGCTTGGCCAGGCCGAGGTCGAAGGCGCGGGTCAGGTCGAGGTTGTTGGTCCACTGGCTGAAGGTCTTCACGCCAGTGTCCACCGAGGTGGGCGAGTCGAGGCCGTAGCTCAGGTTGTAGGTATGGCGCAGGGTCGCTTCGGCGTGATCCTGGCCGTAGGTGCTCGACAGGTCGTAGTCCCAGCCGGCGACGTTGCCCTTGCCGCCGAAGGCCACCTGGAAGTCGTTTTCGATGAAGCGCAGGGTGTCTTCGATGCCTTCGGGGAAGGGCGTGGCGATACCATCGAAGGTCGATGGCTGGTGGAAGGCCAGGGGCTTTTCCGAGTTGCGTCGGGTGTAGGTGGAGAACGAGTACAGCGTCAGCGCATCGCTCACGGGGAGTTCGGCGTTGTAGCCCAGGCTGAAGTTGCGCGCTTCGGGCAACCCCGTGCCGTAGTAGGTGTGCTGCAGGCTGGTGTTGCCGGCGCTGTCGGTGTAAGGCGCATTGTCGGAACGGTCGGATATCTTCTGGTGCTTGATGTCCACGCCCAGGTTGATGAAGCCGTCGTTGGGCAGGGCCAGGCCGACGTTGCCGGTCTGGCGTACGGTTTCGCCGTCACCGTTCTCGTAGTTCTGACCATAGCTGGTGCTCAGGCTGCCGCCGTGGTCGGTCTGCTTGAGCACGATGTTGACCACGCCACCGATAGCGTCCGACCCGTATTGCGCCGAGGCACCGTCGCGCAGGATTTCGACGTGGTCGACCAGGGCGGTGGGGATCATGTCGAGATCGACCGGCTGCGAGCCAGAGTTGAGGTAGGTCCCGTTATTGAGCAAGGCGCTGTTGTGGCGACGCTTGCCGTTGACCAGCACCAGCACCTGGTCGCCGTTCAGGCCACGCAGGCTGATGGGGCGCACCACCGAGGTGGAGCCGAAGCCGGACGATGCAGGCTGGTTAAGCGAGGGCAGCACGCGGCTCAGGGCGCGGGTCAGGTCAGGCTGCCCGGTGGCCAGCAGTTGCTTGGACGAGATGACATCCACCGGTGCCGGGCTTTCGGCCAGGGTGCGCGCCTGGCCGCGGTTGCCGACCACCACCACGGTGTCCAGCGGGTTGTCGCTCTTGCTCTCGGCGGCCAGCAATGGGCTGCCGGCGCCAGCGGCCTCGCACAGGGCGAGGAACAGCAGGCTGTGGGCGAAGGTCTTGCGCGGCCTGCGCAAACCGGTAAGGCGTGAAGAAGTCATGTACGAAGGCTCCAGTGTGTTCCCCGGTTCGCGCCCTGCTGGGTGGCCAACCTTGTCGAGTAAGGCGACGTCTCTGCGTCGCGAAAAGATCAGAGGCGGCTTGTTGCCGAATGCGCGTGGCTCCGGTCTCAAGCTCTGGTGGCGGAGCCTGGAGCAAGGGCTGTGCCAGGCTGAAAAGGCCTTTCTGGACAAGGGTTTGGGATCAGGGCGAGGCGTGGACTGGTGTTTTTGTAGCAGCGCCTGGCCAAGGTGTTGGTTTTTGCGCAGTGACGTCGTCCTGGCCATGGGATGCCAGGCAGCACCGCCGGCATTGGCACACCACTTGCTCCGGGGCACGGACCCTCTTTCAAGGAATTCATTCGATGCCACGCCCCGGACCGCGCAACTTGCTCACCGACATCCCTGGCCTGCTGGTCGGCCACGCCCTCGATGAGTGTGTCGCCACTGGCGTCACGGTGATCCGTACCGAACGCCCATGGACGGCCAGCGTCGATATTCGGGGTGGCGGCCCGGGTGGGCGTGAAACTGCGGCGCTGGAACCGGAAAACATGGTGGGGCAGTTGCATGCCCTGGTGTTTGCCGGCGGCTCGGTGTTCGGGCTGGGCGCGGCGGACGGGGTGGCTGCCGCTTTGTCTGCGCAGGGTGTGGGCTTGCATCTGAAGGCCGGCGCACCGGCCATTCCCATCGTGCCAGCCGCTGTGCTGCATGACCTGGCCAATGGCGGCGACAAGCGCTGGGGGATGGAGCCGCCTTACCGGCGGCTGGGGATCGAGGCGTTGGGCAACTGCACCGCCGATTTCGCCCTTGGCGCGGCGGGCGCCGGGCGTGGTGCGATGGCGGGTGTGCTGCAGGGGGGCCTGGGGTCGGCATCGCTGGACCTGGGCGATGGCGTGATGGTCGCGGCGCTGGTGGTAGCGAACCCTATCGGTTCGGTGTACATGCCCGATGGCGAAACCTTCTGGGCCTGGCCGTGGGAAATCGATGGCGAGGCCGGTGGTGTTCGCCCTCGCGCTGATCAGGATTGCAGCGACCCGATGCCCGAACTGTCACGGCTGGACTCGATGGGGCGTCTTCAGGCTGGGGCGAATACCACGCTGGTGGTGATCGCCAGCACTGCACGGATGAGCACTGCCGAGTGCAAGCGTGTGGCGATCATGGGGCAGGATGGCATTGCCATGGCGGTGCGTCCGGCGCACCTGCCATTCGATGGCGACACCGTGTTCGCCCTGGCCAGCGGCGAGGTCGAATTGAGCAGTGGGGCGCGGCGGCAGGTGGATGTCGGCCGCATCGGCGCGGCGGCGGCCAGTTGCGTGGCCCGCGCAATCGCCCGGGGGGTGTACGAGGCGCGGCGCGCGCGGTAGAGGCAGACACCGGCGTTGCCGGTGTTCGGGGAGCATGTTTGCCGTCGCCCGGCTAGCGCCCGAGCACCTCCTCGACGCGCGCCACCGCAGCCTGCGCCAGCCCTGGCAACCCCAAGGCTCGATACACCCGCGCCAGCGCTCGATTGGTCGGGACGTCCAGCCCGTCGTAGCGCCGTCGCAGTTCCAGCACCTGCTGCGCCCCGGCCCAATCCTGCGCCCCCAGCCGCGCGTCCAGCTCGATCTGGGCAAACAGATCCCGCTGGGCATGGCTTCCACCAATCTCGTTCAGCCGTGGCAGGGCCACGCCAAGCCGCGCCAACGCCAGCGTATGTTCGCCACGGGCATGGGCCAGCAAACCCTCGGCCAGCGGCACTGTCACCTCGGCCCAGACCGCCCGGCTGAACGACGGTGCCTCGCGTGCGCGTTCGCGCAGTGCCTGCAGCAGCCTTTGTGCCTCGGGCTTGTCGGCGCGCGCCAGCCCATACAGGTATTGCACACTCAGAAACGGCTGCACCGTGTCGTCGTGGCGCTGTTGCAGGTAGGGCGCCAACGCTTGCCAGCGCTCGCCCACGTCGACGCCCGCCAGTTCCAGCCGGGCCAGCAACGACACGGCGCCGACCTGGTCCTGCGAGTAGGCGGGCAGCACACCCCACACATGCCGGTCATAGATCTCCAGCACCCGCGCCTGGTCGCCACGCCCGAGGTAGAACAGCGCCAGGTGCCACCAGTTGTGGGTGTACATGAACGAATTGAGCCCTTGCCAATGTGGGCTTACGCGCTCAAGAAAGGCGATACCTTCCTCGATTCGCCCCTGGGTCAGCATCACATGGGCCAGCGCATGCTGCGCCCAGGGTTCGTCGTGCTGCAGTGCCAGGGCCTGGCGTGCGCTGGCCTCGGCTTCCTCGAGCAAATGACACTGCTCGTAGGCGAAGGCCAGCATGCCGTGGCTCTGGGCGACATCCCCGCAGCCATCGACTGCCTTGAGCGCGATGCGCAGCAAGGCCGGCCAGTTGCCGCGATTGAACTGCACATACTGGTTGAGCTTGGCTGCGAACAGGTCGCGTGGGTAGTGCTCGAGCAGGGTTTCGCTGAGCTGCAGCACCTGGTCCAGGTCCTCGTCCATCCAGGCCTGCAGCAGCGCCAGGTACAACGCCGCCCGCGGATGCGGTGCGTTCACCCGAGCGGCGACCTGCCGATAGCGCTCGGCCAGGGCCGGGCCTTCGGGCGATTCGCTGAACATCAGCAGGATGCCGGCCAGGGCATTGCTCAGCGCTGATTCGGGGTGGCGCTCGGCGCTGGCGAGGATGGCTTCGGCGCGCGGGTGGTAGCCGAGAAAGCCACCGATGAAATCGTCCAGCGCCTTGCGGGCCTGGGGGTGTTCGGTATCGAGAGGGTTGCCGAGGTAGTCCTGTGACATGGGTCGAGTGTCCGGTGGATTGTCGATCTGACAAGCAGGGCAAGGGCTGTGCCAGTTGGCTTGCGCGCACCTCATGCGCGGTGCGGCGCGGCTGGACGCAGCCGTGGAAAGCGATGCATCGCCGGGCACACTGTTGCTTTTTCCACACTCACGCCGCGCGCTGTGGATTTTTCATCAGTGAAGTTGCGTCACGAGCCCCTGCGGCGCCCGTGGGCAGGCGTTGCGCGCAGTGGCACACCCCTTGCAAAAATGCCTGGCAGAGGGGCCTGTGCCCCGTGCAATCATCGCCAAGGAGTCCGCATGCCCCATCAAGCCCACCGCCGTCCGCCTCACCCCGGGCCGCTGCGTCTTGCCCTGAAACGCCTGGGCCTGCTGGCCGGTGCCGCGCTTCTTGCCGCCAGCGTCCATGCCGCGCCGCGCGACGGTGGCGTGCTGAACCTGATCGCCCAACCTGAGCCGCCGTCGCTGATGCACGGGGTGGTCACCCACGTTTCCACCCAGTACGTCAGCGGCAAGATCCTGCAAGGGTTGTTGACCTTCGACACCACGCTCAAGCCCCAACCGGTATTGGCGCGTAGCTGGAGCGTTGCGCCGGATGGCCTGACCTACCGCTTCACGCTGCAACCCGATGTGCACTGGCATGATGGCCAACCCTTCACGGCGGCCGATGTGAAGTTCAGCTTTGGCACCTTCTACCCGGAAGTCGACAAGCGCGTCGGCAGCGTGTTCGCCGAGTACGTCGACAGCATCGACGCCAGTGATCCGCAACAGGTGGTCTTTCATCTGAAGAAGCCTTTCGCTCCGTTCCTTTCGTTGCTCGGCAGCGGCCTGCGCCCGGTGGTGCCCGAGCACCTGTATGCCGGCACCGACTTTCGCAGCAACCCTTATAACCTCAAGCCCGTGGGCACCGGGCCCTTCGTGTTCCAGGAGTGGAAGCGAGGCGCCTACATCAAGCTGGTGAAAAACCCCGACTACTGGAAAAAGGGCCTGCCGCACCTGGATGCCATCGTCTTCCACGTGATCCCCGATGGCTCATCGCGCGCGGCCGCTTTCGAGCGCGATGACGTGCAGGTGCTGCGCAGCGGCGATGCCGACTATGCCGACCTCAAACGTCTCGCAGCGTTACCGGGGGTACACGCCTCCGAGCAGGGCTGGGAGCTGTATTCGGGCCTGGCCTTCCTGCAGTTCAACACGCGCAAAGCGCCACTGGACAACCCCAAGGTGCGCCAGGCGATCCTCTATGCCTTGAACCGCCCGTTCATCGTCGACAACATTTTCTTCGGTGCCGGCAAGGTCGCGCCGGGCGCCTTCGCTTCGAGTTCGCCTTACCACGACCCGCAACTGCCGCAGTACGGCTACGACCTTGCCAAGGCCAAGGCGCTGATCGCCGAGTCCGGGGTGGATGTGGGCGCCGTGCGGATCCGCCTGCTCAACGGCGAGAAGGGCGGGGCCTGGGAACGGCTTGCCGAATACACCCGTCAGGCCTTGCAGCCGCTGGGCTTCAAGGTGCAAGTGGTGACCTCCGATGCGGCCACCTGGTTCCAGCGTGTCAGCGATTGGGACTTCGACCTGACCTACAATTTCATTTTCCAGATCGGCGATCCCTATCTGGTCAATGCCTACCTGTACCGCTCCGACTACATCGTCAAGACGTCGCCCTTCGCCAACGTCGGCGGCTACCGCAATGCCGAGGCCGACCGCTTGTGGAACCAGGTCGCCGATACGCCCGAGGGCGCGGAGCGCACCCGCCTTTACAGCCAGCTCGAGCACTTGCTCAACGACGAGCTGCCGGTCGCGCCGATCTTCGAGATGCGCTACCCGACGCTGTTCCACAGCCAGGTGAAGAACCTGCTGCAGACGGCCACCAGCCTCAACGAAGACTATGAGAGCGTCTACCTGGACGCCCCGGCGCCATGAGCGGGTTGAGGTCTTTCGGTGGGCGCCTGGGGCGTGCGCTGCTGATGATCCTTGGGGTGCTGGTATTGAGCTTTCTGCTGGTGCGCCTGGCGCCTGGCGACCCGGCATTGCTGATGGCCGGCGAGGCCGGGATCGACGATGTCGAGTACGTTGCCAAGCTGCGCAGCGACATGGGCCTGGACCAGCCACTGCCACAGCAGTTGTGGCGTTACCTGGGCCAGGTGGCGCACCTGGACCTGGGTTATTCCTACCGCAACCAGGCACCGGTGTGGGACCTGCTAGCCGAGCGCCTGCCCGCCACCCTGAGCCTGATGGGCGCTGCGTTTCTCGTCTCGTCGGTGCTCGGGGTCGGCCTGGGCGCGCTGGCAGCGTTCAACCGCCAGCGCCGACCCTGGCTGGACGGGCTGATCGCCAATGGTGCGTTGCTGTTGTTCGCCACGCCGCCGTTCTGGCTGGCGATGCTGCTGATCCTGTTGTTCTCGGTCCACCTCGACTGGCTGCCGGCGTTCGGTATGCAGACCGTTGCCCGCGACCTGCACGGCGTCGCCTGGCTGGCGGACCGGCTGCGTCACCTGGTGCTGCCATGCCTGTCGCTGAGCTTTCTGTTCCTCGCCCTCTACGTGCACCTGACCCGCGCGTCCACCCTTGAAGCACTGCGCCAGGAGCATGTCTATACGGCGCGCGCCAAGGGCCTGCATCCGGCGCGCATCGTCTTCGCCCATGTGCTGCGCAACGCGCTGCTGCCGGTGGTGACCTTCGCCGGGCTGCAACTGGGGCAACTGGCAAGCGGCGCCTTGCTGATCGAGGTGGTGTATTCCTGGCCGGGCATCGGCCGACTGATGTACGACGCCCTGTCCCAGCGCGACTACGGCGTGTTGCTGGGCGGCTTTCTGCTGATCTCGATCCTGGTGGTCGGCTTCAACCTGCTCACTGACCTGGCCTGCCGTCTGCTCGACCCGCGGATCGCAGCGGGAGGGGCAGTACGATGAGGGATTCAAGCGTGTGGCAACGTTTTCTCGGGCAACCCGCGGCACTGGCCGGCGCGGTATTCCTGCTGCTGTTGGGGCTGCTGGCCTTGGCCGCGCCCTGGATTGGCCAGGGGTCTCCCTGGGAAATGAACACCACGCCGATGCTCGCGCCCTTCACGCAAGCCCAGCATTGGTTGGGCAGCGACCTGCTGGGGCGCGACCTGGCCACGGGGCTGCTGTATGGCGCCCGGGTGTCACTGGCGGTGGGGGCGCTGGCGAGCCTGGCCACGTTGCTTGTCGGCTTGCTGGTCGGTGCACTCGCGGGTTACTTCGGCGGTTGGCTGGATGCGCTGTTGATGCGCGTGGCCGAGTTCTTCCAGATCATTCCGCAGTTGGTGCTGGCGGTGATCCTGGTGGCGGTACTGGAGCCGTCGCTGGGCACCATCGTGCTGGCCATCGCCCTGGTCGCCTGGCCGGGTGTGGCGCGCCTGGTGCGCAGCGAATTCCTCAGCCTGCGCCAGCGTGAGTTCGTCCAGGCAGCGCGGGTGCTGGGGCAGTCGCCGCTGGCGATCGTGTTCCGGCAGATCCTGCCCAATGCCCTGGCGCCGCTGCTGGTGACGCTCAGCTTCGTCATGGCCACGGCGATTCTCACCGAGGCGGCGTTGGCGTTTCTCGGCCTGGGCGATCCAGAGGCGATGAGCTGGGGCTACATGATCAACGCCTCGCGTGGTGTATTGCGCGAAGCTTGGTGGATGAGCCTGCTGCCGGGGCTGGCGATCCTGCTCAGCGTGCTGGCGGTCAACCGCGTCGGTGAAGGCCTGCGTATCGCGTTCGAACCTGCCCGGCGAACAGGAGTGTCGTCATGAACCAGCCGATCCTGCTCGATATCGAGCACCTGCGTATCGCACTGCCAGCAGGCGGCGATCGCAGCCATGCGCTTCACGACCTGTCGTTGCAGGTGCGCGAAGGCGAGTGCCTGTGTGTGGTAGGCGAGTCCGGCTCGGGCAAGTCGATGCTGGCCAAGGCCCTGCTGCGCCTGCTGCCGACGCCTGTGCAGGTGGAGCAGGGCACGCTGCGCTGGCGCGGTGATGACCTTGCGACACTGGACGATGCGGCCATGCGCGCGCTGCGCGGGCGCGACATCAGCATGGTCTTCCAGGAGCCGATGAGTGCACTCAACCCGCTGCTCGGCGTGGGCCGACAGATCGACGAGACACTCCAGGCCCACGGCATGAAGAACGCTGCCCAGCGTCGCGCGCGGGTTATCGAGCTGCTGGGCTATGTGGGGCTGCCCGATCCCGAGCGCTTGCGTCATGCCTACCCCTTCGAGTTGTCTGGCGGGCAGCGCCAGCGAGTGGTGATTGCCATGGCCCTGGCGTTCGCGCCGAAGCTGCTGATCGCCGATGAGCCGACCTCGGCGCTGGATGTGACCACGCAACGGCAGATCCTCGACCTGCTGCGCCGCATCCAGCACGAGCACGGCATGGCCATGCTGTTCATCACCCACGACTTTGCCGTGGTCGAGGCCATCGCCGATCGCGTGCTGGTGCTGCAGCAGGGCCATGTGGTGGAACAAGGCAGCTGTACCCAGGTGCTGAGCGCGCCGCAGCAGCGTTATACCCGACAACTGATCGCTGCCGCCGGTGCCGTGCCGGCCCATCCACGGCCGCCGTTGGGGCAAGGGGCGCTGGCGTTGCAGGCACGACAACTGGAAAAACACTTCAGCCGCCGCATCGGCTGGTGGGGCCGACGCACGACCCAGGCGTTGGCGGGTGTCGACCTGCAATTGGGCGAGGGCGAAACCCTGGGGATCGTCGGCGAGTCCGGCTCGGGCAAGTCGACCCTGGGCCGCTGCCTGGTGCGCCTGCTGCGCAGCGATGCTGGCAGCCTGCAGTGGCACGGACGTGATGTGACAGGGTTGCCCGAGGCGCAGCTACGGCCTTTGCGTGGCCAGGTGCAGATGATCTTCCAGGATCCCTTCGCCTCGCTCAATCCACGCCAGCGTATCGGCACGCAATTGATGACCGGGCCGTTGGCCCAAGGGCGCAGCCAGGTAGAGGCGGCGCAGAAGGCGCGCGAAGTGTTGGCCCTGGTCGGGCTGCCGGCCACCGCGCTGGCACGCTACCCCGATGAATTCTCCGGTGGTCAGCGCCAGCGTATCGGCATTGCCCGGGCGCTGGCGGTGGAGCCAAAGGTGCTGATTGCCGATGAGTGTGTGTCGGCACTCGATGCGCTGATCCAGGTGCAGATCATCGAACTGCTCGAAGACCTGCAGCGGCGCCTGAAGCTGAGCATCGTCTTCATCACCCACGACCTGCGGGTGGCGGCGCGGCTGTGCGACCGCATCGCGGTGATGCAGGCTGGCCAGGTGGTGGAGCAGGGCGCGACCCGCAACTTGCTCGAACGGCCGGCGCATCCCTACACGCGCAGGCTGTTGCAGGACTTCGCGGTGCAGGCGCCAGTGGCCGAGGCCACCCCATGAGCCGGCGGATGATGAGCCTGAACGCCTTTCTCATGGCCACCGGGCACCATGTCGCGGGCTGGCGTCACCCTGATGCCCAGGCCGATGGCGGGTTGGACTTTGCCCATTACAGGCAGTTGGCACGTACCGCCGAGCGCGGCTGCTTCGATGCCCTGTTCCTCTCCGACACCCTGGCCATGCTGCCGGGCGATCGCGAGGCGTTGAGCCGCATGGCACGCACCGAGCATTTCGAGCCGCTGACCCTGTTGGCAGCGCTGGCGGCGGTTACCGAGCGCATCGGCCTGGTGGCGACGGTGACCACCTCCTACAACCAGGTCGAGACCCTGGCGCAGGCCTTCACCTCGCTCGAGGCCTTGAGTGGGCAGCGCAGCGGCTGGAACCTGGTGACTTCGAGCAATGCCCAGGAAGCGTTCAACTTCGGGCGTGACGGGCACTTCGAACACGCCCGGCGCTATGAGCTGGCCCGGCGTTTTCTCGAACAGTTGCAGCGTCATTGGGCAAGCGCTGGGGTGACGCCCGTGCAAGTGCTGGCCGGCGCTTCACGGGCGGGGTGCGAGCTGGCGGCAGCCCATGCCGAGGTGGTATTCACCGCACAGCCGGAACTGGCCGGTGCCCAGCGTTTCTATCGCGAACTCAAGGCGCTGCTACCGCGCTTCGGGCGCAGTGCCGAGCAGATGAAAATCATGCCGGGGGTGCTGCCGATCGTGGCCGACTCGCGCGCCGAAGCCCAGGCGCTGTTCGAGCAGTTGCAGGCACTGGTGCAGCCTGAAGTCGGCTTGTCGTTGCTGGCCGATATTGCCGGGGGTGTCGATCTTTCGGCGTATCCTCTCGACGGGCCGTTGCCTGATCTGCCGGGCACCGAGTCCGGCGTCAGCCGCCGTGAGCTGTTGATCCGCGTGGCCCGTGAGGAGCGGCTGAGCATCCGTCAACTGTACTTGCGCATGGCCGCAGCACGTGGCCATCTGGTGCTGGTGGGTGACGCCCGGCAGATTGCCGACCAGATGGAGCAATGGTTTACCGAGGGCGCCGCAGATGGTTTCAATGTGATGCCGGCGTATCTGCCCGATGCCCTGGGGGCCTTCGTCGACAAGGTGGTACCTGAGCTGCAGCGCCGAGGGCTGTTCCGGCGTGCCTATCAGGGGAGCACCTTGCGCGACCACCTGGGCTTGGCCCGTCCCGATTCATTTGCCTGTAAGGAGGCCCTAGGTGCCCATGGCTGACCCGAACCGATTCGCCGACTTGCCGCGGGTGCGCGGCCAACTCATCGAAGTGCGCCCCGGGCGACGGCTGAGCGTGGCTGTGCTGCCCGGCAGTCATGAGCCCGACACCGTGGTGTTTCTCGGGCATGGCAGTGGTGGCAACAAGGATCAGTGGCGCGAACTGTGGCCAAGCCTGCGCGAGCAGGGTTACACCCTGGTGGCCTGGGACCTGCTCGGCCACGGCGACAGCGACAAGCCGCATGACACCAGTGCCTATGCCTGGGAGGCGCTGGTGGCCGACCAGGTGGCATTGCTGCAGCGCCATGCCGGGCGGCGTAACCTGTTGGTGGGGCACTCCTATGGCAGCGGCCTGGCCATGAGCACGTTGCTCGAGCTGCCGCGTCAGCTGCCGCACGTGCGTATCGACGGCGCGTTGTTGCTGGGCAGTCTGTTGCAGCGGCCTGCGGGGCGCGGTGGCTTGCTGGGCCTGCCGACCTGGTTGTTGAAGCTGTTGCGGCCGATCCTGGCCAAGGACTTTCGTGCGCGGGCCTGGCATCCGCTGGCCGACCCGGCGCTGATCGAGTACGAGGAGGGCCTGGCCCAGCGCAACCGCCTGGATGTGTTCAAGGCGCTGATGAACAGCGCGAGCTGGCCTGAGCCCGAGGCGCTTGCCGGGCTCGACCTGCCGGTACAGGTGGTGTCTGGCGACAGTGATGGGCTGACGCCCGCCAGTGGCGGAGAAGCCCTGGCGCGACAGTTGCCGCGCGCACAGTTCCAGGTGCTGGCCCAGTGCGGCCATCAGTTGATGCTTGAGCGTCCGGCAGAGGTGCTGGAGGCGTTTGAGCGTCTGTTGAGGGAGGTGAAGCGTGACGACAAGCTGGTTATTTCATAAAGGAATATTTATCTAATTTTATATTCCTTTTTCGGATTTCCACTTTGAGGCACAGTGCCAGCCTTTAGCTTGGCAGGTTGGATATGGATTTGCGGCCGTCATCGACCCAACAGCTGCTCGGGCAGTTGTTCGCGCAGAACTACACCTGGCTCTGCGCTCGCCTGCGCAGCCGCATGGCGTGCCCGCACAGCGCCGAAGACATCGCCTCGGAAGCCTTCGTGCGCATCCTCGGCCTGCCGGATCCGGCGGCCATTCGCGAGCCGCGGGCGATGCTCACGACCATTGCCCAGCGCCTGCTGCAAGAGAGCTGGCGCCGCCGCGACCTCGAACGTGCCTATGTGCGCTGGGTTCGCGACTTGCCAGCGCAGGTGCAGCCTTCTCCGGAAGAGGCGCACCTGGTGATCGACAGCCTGCTGCACCTGGACCGTGTGCTCGACGGCTTGCCCGGCCAGGGCAAGGCGGCGTTCATCCACAGTCAGCTCGGTGGCATGACCTACAGCGATATCGCCCATCGGCTGGGTATTTCCGTCAGCCGCGTACAGCAGTACATGAGCGAAGCGTTTCGCCTGTGCTACCAGGCGCTGGACACATGAGCGAGCAGCCCATGGCCCAGGTGATCGACGAGGCGGCGCAGTGGATGGCGCTGCTGCACTCGGGGCACCTGAGCGAGGAGGATGCCGCCGCCTTCCAGCGTTGGCACGACGGCGATGCCATGCATGCCCAGGTATTTCGCCGCATGAGCCAGGGGCTGGGCGAGGCCAAGCGGCCAGGCTTGCAGCGCCTGCCCGAAGAGCAGGTGATCGCGGCATTGCAGCTTCCCTCCGGGCGCCGCCGGTTTCTCAGGAACAGCCTGGGTGCGCTGGGGGGCCTCGGTGTGGCGGCACTGGCAGCCAAGACCGTTGGCGAGCGCATCTGGGCGCCGGGTGATCTGCTGACTTTGACCGCAGAGCGCCGCAGCTTCGTACTCGACGGCGGCAGCCGCCTTACCCTCGATGCGCAGACGCGGGTGAGCCCGCGCCCCCCAAGCACGCTCTACGTGCACCAGGGCGCCTTGCAACTCGAGTGCAGCGGCCCGTCTCTCACCCTTGAGACTGCGCTTGCCGACATCGAGGTGGAGCAGGGCGGCACGCTGCTGCTTGCGCAGCGTTTCGACGGCGAGGTCAGACTCACGGTGCTTGCGCGCCAGAGCGTGGTGCGCACGCGCCAGGGCGATGCGCTGCGGGTGAGGGCGGGGCAACAGGCACGTCTGATCGCCGGGCAGGCGCCCTGGCTGGGGCGTGCGGACCCTGCGGCGAGCGCCTGGCTCAGCGGGCTGTACGAGGCGCGCGAGAGTACGCTGGGTGAGGTGGTCGAGGCCTTGCGTGCCTACCGGCACGGCGTGCTCAGGATTACACCCGAGGCGGCGAAGTTGAAGATCAGCGGGTTGTTTCCACTGGATGACAGCGCGCGGGCATTGCGTTTGATCGCCGCCGCCTTGCCGATTCGGCTGGCGAGCGTGGGGGCGCTGTGGGTGAGTATCGACCTCGCGTGATGCATAAGCTAAGCACCAATCGATCCAAGCCTTTTCTGCAGGTTTCGCCCACTGGTTGCTCATTAGCGCAAATCCCACTGCAGAAAAGGCCCGCCATGCCCAACCCGATTCACGCCACGTTCCGCCACTCCTGCCTTGCCCTCGCCGTCGCCTTGGGCAGTAGCCTGCTGGCGCCTGGCAGCCACGCACTGGCTGCCGAGCCCCTGGTCGACTACGCCCTGCCGGCTGGCGACCTGGGCCAGACCCTGGTGCAGATCTCACGCCAGAGCGGCGTACCGATTGCCTTCGACCCGCAGCATGTCGCCGGCCTGCGCGCACCCTCACTGCAAGGGCGCTACAGCAGCGACCAGGCGCTGGAACAGGTGCTCCAGGGCAGTGGCCTGGGATATCGCCAGGGCGAGGACGGCGTGGTGATTTCCGCTGCACCTGCCGCCTCCGCTGCGGCAGGTAAAGCCCGCGCTCAGGGTGCCAGCCAGGACGTCCGCCTGGAGCAGGTGATCGTCACGGGCACCCGTGCCCAGGAGCGCACGGCCAGCGCGTCGCTGTCGCCGATCGACATCATTTCCGCCGAAAGCCTGGGCGCCACCGGCTCCGAGGAACTGGGCGCAGTGCTGGCGCGGTTGATTCCCTCGATCAGCTTCCCGCGGCCGAGCCTGGTCGACGGTGCCGAGCTGGCGCGGCCGGCGCAATTGCGCGGTCTGTCGCCCGACCAGGTGCTGGTACTGGTCAACGGCAAGCGCCGGCACAGCGGGGCGTTCGTCAACCTCGGCGGCGCCGCTGGGCGCGGTTCGGCGCCGGTGGACCTCAACGCCATCCCGATCTCGGCGATCGACCATATCGAAGTGCTGCGCGACGGTGCGTCGGCGCGCTACGGGTCCGACGCCATCGCCGGGGTGATCAACGTGATCCTCAAGCACGATGCCAGCGGAGGTTCGGTCAGTACCCGCTTCGGTCAATACAACAAGGGCGATGGCATCCAGCGCCAAGCGTCGGCCAACACCGGTCTTGCGCTGGGCGACAAGGGCTGGCTGAACCTGTCCGCCGAGGGCAGCGACAACGACTACACCAACCGCGCCGGTGATGACCTGCGCCCCGGCAGCCTTGGCTCCACCACCTACGGCCAGCAGGTGTTCCGCCAGGGCGAGCCGGCCAACGACAACCTCAAGTTCTTCCTCAATGGCCAGCTCGACCTCAACGAACAGGCCCAGCTCTATGCCTTTGGCGGCTACCGCAAGACCCACGGCCAGACGGCGGCCTTCTACCGCGCCAGCAACAACTCCGGCAACGTGCAGAGCCTCTACCCGAATGGCTTCCTGCCCTTGATCAACGGCACACTGGAGGATTCCTCGCTGACCACCGGCCTGCGCGGCGACCTGGGCCAGGACTGGCGCTACGATCTCTCGGCCAGCTACGGTCGCAACGACTACGGCATCAATACCCGCACGCTCAACCGCGCGCTGTTCAACGACACCGGCAGCACCCCGCTGAGTTTCGACAATGGCCGCCTGACCAGCGAGCAGAAACAAGTGACCCTGGACCTGGCCCGCGATGTCGAACTGGGCTGGCTGCCTTATCCGGTGTCGGTGGCGGTGGGGGCCGAGTACCTGCACCAGGGCTACGAGGTCAACGCCGGAGAGCCGGCCTCCTACTACAAGAGCGGCAGCCAGGGCTACGCCGGTTTCCGCGATGCCGATGCCGGGCACTGGACCCGGCAGAACTTCGCCCAGTACCTGGACCTGGAAACCAAGTTCAGCGACAAGCTCGGTGTCTCCGCCGCCGCCCGTCACGAGGACTACAGTGACTTCGGCTCGAACGTCAGTGGCTCGCTCTCGGCGCGCTACGACTTCACCCCGGCGGTGGCGGTGCGCGGTAGCCTGTCCACGGGCTTTCGCGCACCATCACTGGCCCAGCAGCACTTCGCGTCGACCTCCTCGCAACTGGTCGACGGGGTGATCCAGGAGGCAGGGATCTTCCCGGTGGATGCGCCGGTTTCGCGCCTGCTCGGGGCAGACGAACTGAAGGCGGAAAAGTCGCGTAACTACAGCCTCGGCCTGGTCCTGCGCCCGGCCGACGACCTGCAGATCACCGCCGACGTCTACCGGATCGATATCCGCGACCGCATCACCCTGTCGTCGAACCTGCGCCTGAACCAGACGGCCATCGACTACCTACGGGCCGGTGGTGTGGGCGATATCAACTACACCAGCGCCCGCTACTTCACCAATGGCGCGGATACCCGCACCACCGGCGTGGACCTGGTGGCCAGCTATCGCTACCAGTTCGACAACGGTGTGCGCTGGAACACCACGGCGGGCTACAACTACAACCACACCAAGGTCACCGACACCAAGGAAGACCCGGCCATCCTCGCCCAGCTGGGGTTGCCGACCACCTCCTTGCTGGAGCGTCGCGAGCGCCTCGGCCTGCTGGGCGATACCACGCCCGAGCACAAGTTGACCCTGGGCAACGACTTCAACCTTGGCAACTGGACACTGCGCAGCAACCTGGTGCGTTATGGCAGCTATACCAGCTACCAGAACGACACCAGCTTCCCGGACCAGACCTTCGCCGCGCAGTGGGTGCTGGACCTGGCGCTGGACTACAGCCATGACAACTGGCTGTTCACCGTGGGCAGCGACAACGTGACCAACCAGGTACCCGAGAAGCTGGATTTCGCCAACAGCTCGGGTGGCAACCTCAAGTACTCGACGTTCTCGCCGTATGGCTACAGCGGGGCCTTCTACTATGCGCGCCTGACCTATGCATGGTGAGGCCTGCCAGCACGAACCCCGTGCAGGAGGGCGCCGGCCCGCGAACAGGACACCGCGCGCTCTGCCTCTGGCTCCCGGGCCAGGTCAGGCCACGAAGATCTTGCGTGGGCTGTAGTGCGAGATCCAGCCTGCCAGCGAACCGAGGGTGCTGGCGCCGGCCATGTGCGCCAGGCTCTCCAGCGACGGCTCAAAGTGTGCGGCGAACCAGGCCACCAGGCCGAGGAAGTAGCACAGCAGGTTGTTCATCACCGGCAGGCCGCGCAGGCTGACCACGATCAACGCGACCACGAAGACCACCAGCGGAATGGCCAGCAGCGTGCCGAAGGTCGGGGCGAGCAGGCCGACGCTGGTGGCTGCCAGTGCGCCAAAGATCAGGCCGAGCCAGACGCACCCGAGGTTTTCCAGCGTTGAACGCGTGGTCAGGCCACGGGTGAAGAAGGCGATCCAGCCGATGAACATGGCCCAGACCGGAAGTTGTACAGCCAGTGCGACGGCGCTCGCCAGGGCGGCGGTGACTGCGGCGACCAGCGTGACGGTCAGGAAGCTGCTGCGTGAGGCGTGGCGTTGGGACATCGTCTGATTCCTGTGGGTGGGGTTGACGGAGCAGGATTCTGGTCCGTTTCCCTGGCGGGATAATCAGCGATGCGTCGGTTTATGAATTCCATTCTTGATAACAATAAAAGTGTAATAAATTGTTTGTTGATGATTATGTAAAAAATCATGTCTCGGTAGAAGCAGGGGACTCCATGCGTCCCCCGATCATTCAGACGTCCCTTGCCCGTGCATGAGCAGTTACCTGGTCCAACTGATTCGAGGCCTCCGGCAAGCCCGTCACCTTGATCGACCGCGCGCCGACGGCAAACTTGGCGCCGACCTTGGCGAAGCGCTCGAGCAACTGGAAGTTGATCGCCTGCTGGATATCCATGTACAGGTTGTAGCCGGGGTCGAGGACGATGTAGACGGCCTCGAACTCCAGGGCCTCCTTGCCGAAGCCACGCAGGTGGGCGCGGTCGAAGCGCACCTGGCCCTGGGCCTTGATCGACTCTTCGACGATCGCCGGGGCCTTTTTCACCGCCTCCGTGGGCGTGTCGTACGACAGGCCGAACTCGAAGACGATGCGTCGCTCCTGCAGGCGCTTGTAGTTCTGGATGGTGCTGCTGATCATGCCGGCGTTGGCCATGACGATCTGCTCGCCACCGAGGCTGCGGATGCGCGTGGTCTTCAGGCCGATGTTCTCCACGGTGCCGGCGAGCGAGCCGATGACGATGAAGTCGCCGACCTCGAACGGTTTGTCGACGGCAATCGACAGCGAGGCGAACAGGTCGCCCAGCACATTCTGCACCGCCAGGGCCACGGCGATGCCGCCGACGCCAAGGCTGGCGACGAAGGCGGTGATGTTCACGCCCAGGTTCGACAGCATCGCCAGCAGCACCACCGACCACAGCAACACCCGCGCGCCCCAGCCCGACAGGGTCGCCAGCGCGCTGCCACGGTAGGTGTTGCCGGTGTCGTGGCGGGCGAAGTAGCGGGTCAGGCCAATGGCGATGGCGCGGTTGGCCCAGAGGCCGATCTGCAAGGCTGCGACCACGAACCACAGGCTGCCGACCCGGTCCAGCCAGCGTTCCGGCAGGTCCAGCACGCCAAGGCCGACCAGCAGCGAGGCGAGCATCAGCAGGAAGTTGCTGGTGCCTTCGAGTACCTGGGTGATGAGCTTGCTGAGCTGCCCGTCATGGCTGGACCACTGGCGAGCGCGGCGCTTGAGGAAACTCAGCGCCCAGCGCGTCACCAGGAAGGTGATCACGGTCACCGTCAGGGCCAGCAGCAGGTTGAGGATGGAGATGCCGAATACCGTGGTGGTGGTCAGCAACTGCAGAAATCGTTCGTCCATCGGGTCCCCCTCCGAGGTGATGTTGATTGCAGGGTGTGCCGTGGGGCACAAACTGTTTAGAAGGGGGAGGTAGGTGAGGGTTTAATCGGATTTTGCCGGTGGCTCTTGCCGCCGCTTCGCGGGTGGATCACAGCAGAGCACCTTGGCGAGCGCATGAGAAATAATTAGAATCACTCGCATTCGTATCTCATCCCTCCCCAGTGTGCCTCCGAATGTCCGACCCCGCCGCGGCACCCGAACCCAGCTTCAACACCCTCTATCGCGACCATCGCAGCTGGCTGCAAGGCTGGTTGCACCGGCGCCTGGGCGATGCCTGGACGGCGGCGGACCTGACCCACGACACCTTCCTGCGGGTCCTCGCGGCGCAGCAGGCCAAGGCCGTGCCGAGCCTGCGCGAGCCACGGGCCTACCTGCTGACGGTCGGGCGTCGGTTGCTGGTCAATCACTACAAGCGGCGCAGCCTCGAGCAGGCCTACCTGGACGCCCTCGCCAACCTGCCCGAGGCGCTTGCACCGTCACCGGAGCAGCGCTGGTTGCTGCTGGAAACCTTGCAGGCCCTGGATGACCTGCTCGATGGCCTGCCTGCCGTGGTACGCCGGGCCTTTCTCTGGTCGCAGCTCGAAGGGCTGGACTACGCCAGCATCGCCGCGCGACTGGAGGTGTCCGAGCGTACGGTGAAACGCTATATGGTCAAGGCATACGAACACTGCCTGCTGGTGGACCTGTGAGCGCCCCGGCGGAGGTCGGCGCACGCCAGTTGGCCCGTGAGGCAGCGCAGTGGCTGGCCTTGCAGGATGCCGGCCCGCTCGACACGGAGCAGGCTGCTGCGCTGCAACGCTGGCGAGCCCGCAGTGCCGTCCATGAAGCCTTGTGGCAGAAGGCCGAGGGGCTGCGCCAGCGCTTCGCCCAGGTACCGGCGCCATTGGCGGTGGCTTGCCTGGACCGCCCCGATCCAGATCGCCGCCGCGTGCTGGGGCAGATGCTGGGTGTTGGCGCGCTGCTGCCGCTGGCCTGGCTGAGTTATCGGCAGTTGCCGTTGGACGGCTGGCGTGCCGACCTGCGTACCGCCACGGGCGAGCGCCGCGGCTTGACCTTGCCGGATGGCAGCCGGTTGCAGCTAAACACCGCGACTGCGGTCAATCTGGACTTCGCCGAAGGTCGCCACTGGCTGCAGTTGGTGCAGGGGGAGATTGCCCTCGACACCGTTGGCCCGCTGCAGGTGCAGACCCGCGACGGCCTGGTGCGCGTGCAGGGGGCTGGGGTGTGCGTACGTGAGCGTGCGCAGGACTGTGTGGTGTCGGTTACACGTGGCCAGGTCAGCCTGCAACCGCTGGCCGGGCCAGCGATTCGCCTGGAGGCCGGTCAGCGGGCGACGCTGAGCGCCTTCGGGGTGACCGCCAGCCAGCCGTTCGACGCCCAACTGCCCGGTTGGCAGCAGGGCTTGTTGATCGTCGACGACCAGCCCCTGGGCGATCTGCTGCGTGAGCTGGATCGCTACCGCCCCGGGCTGTTGCGCTGGGACCCGGTGCTGGAGCAATTGGCGGTGACCGGCACCTTCCAGCTCGACGACACCGACCGCATTCTGGCCCTGCTGGCGGCGAGCCTGCCGCTTCAGGTGCATTACCGCACCCGCTATTGGGTGTCGCTGACCCCGCGCAAGAAAATTGCCTGACCGCTGTCCCTTTTCTGGCGCCCGCTTGTCATCAAGGGTATCCACCCCTGATCTGAGAGCGTTCCGGATGTCCCGCACCCCTTTGCTTCGCCCGTTATCCCTGCACCTGATGCGCGCTGGCCTGCTGCTTGCGCTGGGGCTGCCCGCGTCTGGCTGGGCCGATGAAGCGCGGCGCAGCTACCAGGTGCCGGGCGGCAGCCTGGGTGCGGTGCTGACACGCTTTGCTGGCCAGGCTGGGGTCAGCTTGTCGGTGGACCCGGCGCTGGTCGCCGGGCGCAGCAGCTTGGGGCTTGCAGGCGAATATGGGGTCGAGGAGGGCTTCGCCGCCTTGCTGCAGGGCTCGGGCCTGATACTGGTCTCGGCAGGGCCCGGTAGCTTCACCCTGGTGCGCCAGGCCGTGCCGGTCGAGGGCGCGCATGTGCTGCCCGACATCAATGTCCATGGCCAGGGCGCCGCGCCGGCAGCAGACGCCTATGCCGGCGGCCAGGTGTCACGACGGGGCAGCCTCGGCATGTTGGGCGAGCGTGACTACATGGAGACGCCCCTGAGCATGACCTCCTACACCCGCGAGATATTGCAGAACCAGCAGGCCCGTACCCTTGCCGATGTCGTCGCCAACGATCCCTCGGTGCGTAGCACCAACCCGGCAGGCGGGCGCTTCGAACAGTTCTCCGTGCGCGGCTTCAGCCTGTACAACAGCGATGTCGCCTACGGTGGGTTGTATGGCGTGCTGCCGACCTACTCGATCGACATGGAGATGGTCGAGCGGGTCGATATCCTCAAGGGGCCAGGTGCGCTGCTTGGCGGCCTGGCGCCCAACGGCAGCATTGGCGGCGGGGTGAACATCGAGCCCAAGCGCGCTGGCGAGACGCCGCTGACCGAGTTCACCGCGCTGTACGCCTCGGCGGGACAAGGGGGCGGTCATCTGGACATCGGTCGACGCTTCGGTGACGATCAACGCTTTGGCGTGCGCCTGAATGCGGTGCGCCAGGCCGGCGACACCGAATGGGATCACCAGCATATGGACCGCGAGGCGACCGTGCTGGGCCTGGATATGAAAGGCGAGCGCACTCGCCTGTCGCTGGATATCGGCCATCAGGCGCGTGACGTGGATGCGCCAATGGAGCGTGTGGGCCTTGCCGCAGGGCTCAAGGTGCCGGATGCCAAGGATGTTCACCATAATTTCGCCCAGCCCTGGAGCTACTCGCGGGCCAAGGATACCTTCGGCGCCGTGCGCGGCGAGTATGACCTGAGCGACAACTGGATGCTGCTGGGCGCCCTGGGGGCGCGCAAGGGCGACTACGACTTCATGCGCCATGCCGTGCAGGTGGTCAACGAAGCCGGTCGCTTCACCGTCAGCCCGCGCGCCTTCCAACGCGAGGAAGACGTGGTTACCGGCACCGTCGGCGTGCGCGGCTGGTTCAACACCGGCGCGGTCGGCCATACCCTCAACATCAGCCTCAATCGCTTCGACCTGACCTTCGACAACAGCGGTGCGCGCTATGCCAACGGCGTCAGCAACCTGTTCGACCCGGTGACCTTGCCCGCACCGGGCGCGCCGTTGGCCGACGACAACCCGACCCACACCAACACCGTGCTGTCGAGCCTGGCCCTGGCCGATACCCTGAGTTTCGCTGACGACACCGTGCTGCTCACCCTCGGCGCGCGCCTTCAGCGTGTCGAGGTCGACAGCTCCGAGCCCGGCGAGCCCGACCAGCGCTACGACGAGCGCGCCACCTCGCCGGCCATGGGCCTGGTGTGGCGCACCACCGAGCAGCTGTCGCTGTACTTCAACTACATGGAGGGCCTGACCCAGGGCCAGGTGGCACCGGAAACGGCGAACAACGCCGGCAAGGTCTTCGCGCCATACCGCAGCAAGCAACTGGAGGTCGGCGCCAAGTACGACATGGGGCGTTTCAGCACCACGGTCAGCCTGTTCCGCATCGAGAAACCGTCGTACTTCACCGATGCCCAGAACAACCTCAGCGCCGACGGCGAGCAGCGCAACCAGGGCCTGGAAATCAGCCTGTTCGGCGAACCGCTGGACGGGGTGCGGGTGTTGGGCGGGGCGATGTTCCTCGATGCCGAGCAGACACGCACGGCCAATGGCCGCAACGATGGCAACCGGGCCATCGGCGCGCCGGTGGTCAATGCCAACCTTGGCGTTGAGTGGGACCTGCCGGCCATCGACGGGCTGACTCTGAGCGCGCGTGTCATCCATACCGGCAACCAGTACCTGGATGCTGCCAACCGGCAAAAGGTCGACGCCTGGCAGCGTTATGACCTGGGTGCGCGCTACGCGCTCAAGCTCGGAGACAAGGACGTCACCCTGCGGGCCAGCGTCGAGAACGTGCTGGACAAGACCTACTGGGCCTCGGCCAACGTCCCCGACGGCACCGCCACCGGCCTGACCCTGTCGACCCCGCGAACCTGGCTGCTGTCGGCGACGGTCGGGTTCTGAGGGGCCGTTGCCCGGGGGCGGGCAACAAGCGAGCAAAAATATGCTCAGCCCCCAGGCAAATCCTAGGCTGCACTGGCCGCACGCACGCCAGCCACTAAGGTAAGGTGAGAGGAAAATTCCGCGCGCCGCCCACGGCGCCCCAGAGGTGCCCATGGCTTCCTACACCTTGCGACAACTCAAGTACTTCGTCACCACCGTGGAGGCTGGCAGTGTTGCCGAGGCTTCGCGCCAGCTGTACATCGCCCAGCCGTCGATCTCCACCGCGATCAAGAGCCTGGAAGAGAGCTTCGGTGTGCAGTTGTTCATTCGTCACCACGCCCAGGGCGTGTCGCTGACCCCCAGCGGGAAGCGCTTCTACGCCAAGACCAAGGCGTTGCTGCAGATGTCCCACGAGTTCGAGCAGAACGCCCTGGCCGACAACGATACGGTGGCCGGGCAGATCGACATTGGCTGCTTCGAGACCGTTGCGCCGCTTTATCTGCCACGGTTGATCGCAGGGTTTCGCGAGCGCTACCCCGGTGTCGACATCCGCCTGCGTGACGGTGAGCAGCAGGAGCTGATCCAGGGGCTGACCGCCGGCACCTTCGACCTGGCGTTTCTCTACGACCACGACCTGGACGGCACCATCGAGGCCGAGCCGCTGATGCCGCCGCAGAAGCCCTATGTGCTGCTGCCCGAGAAGCACCGCTTCGCCAGCCAGGCCCAGGTTTCGCTGCGCGACCTGTGCCCGGAGCCGATGATCCTGCTCGACGTTGCGCCGAGCCGTACCTACTTCGTCAGCCTGTTCAACGAGATGGGGCTGACGCCGAACATCGTCTTCAGTTCGCCATCGATCGAGATGGTGCGCGGGATGGTAGGGCAGGGGTTCGGTTTTTCGCTGCTGGTGACCCGGCCGCATTCACCCTTCACCTACGATGGCAAGCGCCTGGTGACACTGGATATCGCCGAGCCGGTGGCGCTGTCGGGGCTGGCGGCGGCGCACCTCAAGCGTGTGCAATTGACCAAGCCTGCGCAGTTGTTCGTCGAGTTCTGTCGCGAAGAGTTGGCGAAGCTCTGAACGTGTAATAGAGAGCTGGAAGCGTGAACAGCAGCGCACTGCTTGCATAGGCTTACCACAACAGCGATAACGGTCGTGCCTATGCAAGCCGCGCGAGTTGACCAGATCTGTGAGTCGTCACCGTTCGGATGCAGCTGTGCGACCTCATTTGATTTTTTAACGTGGTCACTTCGGTTTGACGATTTTTACATTGGTGGCGTAGTGCTTATCACCCTTTTGAAGCACTTCGAAAGACACTTCGTCGCCGTTCTTCAAGCTCAACGATCCCACAGCCTCGGTTGGCAGAATAACGTCGTCATCATCAATCTCGTGATCAAGAAAACCTGTTTTCAACTTTTCGTTATACAATTTGACCTTTGCAACTTTCACTTCGCTCATGGTTCAGCTCCTGATTGAAAATATGCCACGGTGGCAGAACCACACTAGCGAGTTTCTCAGCACGCGAACACTGGCATATTTATCAGGTGCCGATTGTCGCAGAAAGTGCAATAACCGGCCCATGTTGCAGCGTCATGCCAACAAGTGCCCGCCGCCTCCGTGATTCCAGCGGTACTGGTCGTTAAGCGGAACGGAGTAACGTCCCCACGGCGTGATGGGCCCCGAGGCATCATCGAGGGTCATGGCGATCAAGGCGTCGATCGAACCGCGCGTCAAGTTCACCTCGATCGATTTGCCCAGTATCCAGGCCCCGGCGCTCAGTTTGCGTGAGCCAGTTGCGAAATTATTGAGCCGATGGGCCTGTCGCAGCATTTTCCCATACAAGCCCATACGGGCGTAGCGTGGGTTGTTCAGGCTCATGTGGGGCGCCTCAGCCAGGTAATCGATAATCTTCTGGCCGGCAGTTTTGACCGTGGCCAACGCGCCCGGACGCGCACTGTTCGCTGGCGCCAGACTACCCAGTTGTTGCCTGGCGTACTCCATAGGCCTCACCGCGCTGTGTGACAGCCTCGTACCGGGTTTGAGACGTAAGAGCCTCTTGCCGAACTGGCGAGCGGAGCGCATCGCACCTTTGATCAGGCTCGGTACCTTCTTGATCAAACCCAAAGCACTTTCGTACAGCGACAGCACCCCGAACGCCAGCGACGCATAGCCCAGCTTTCTGGAGAGCTCGGGGTTGACGTCTTCGGTCAGCACCGACGCGACCTCGAAGCCGAACGAGAGCACTGCACAGATGGTCATCGCGATGAAAAATACCGAAGTGGCCCCTCCGGTCATCACCGAGGCTGCGATACCGACGACCGTCAGCGCGGCCGACAGCGCAAGGCCTCGCCAGCGTCCGCCGACCGGCATAGGTTTGATCTCGCGCAGCACCTGCGCATAGTTGGCCAGTTCCTGATCCTGTCCCCAGCGGCTGAGCATGATCGCGCCACTGGGGTCGTGCAGGTTGACCGGGTCCGGGCAGTGGGCGTAGTCGTTGATGCCGCCTTCACCGAATGGGCTCAGCCAGTCAGGCTGGGCATATCGGCGCAGGGTCGGGTCGTAGCAGCGGTAGCCATTGCCTGCGTGATAGTGACCGGTCACCGGATCGCGGCGCATGCCGTTGTAGCCACTGACCAGATCCTTGAGCACCGCACCTTCGCCAAAGGGCAGCAGGGGCGCCAGTTGCAGATCGGTATCGCACACTTGGCCGACGATGCCTGCCTGGGGATCATCGATCAGCCAGCGCACTTGGTCGCCGTCGTATTGCGCAAGGCCTGGAGAAATGTGGAGGCTGCCCGTAGCTTTGCCAGTCTTGTCGAAGCACACCTGGCCGATCAACTCGTCGCCGTCATAGCGCATCTCCTGGGTGGTTTGTTGCTGCTCATCGTATTGCGCCGCGAGGCGTTGCAGGCCGTCGTATTCATAGCGCGTGAGCAGGGTGCCTTCGTCATTTTTGATGCTGCCTAGCTGACCGGCGCCAGTGTAGGTCAGCGCCCGGTTCTGGACGTCCATCTGCAACTGGCCGTTGCTGTTCCACGTCAGTGATGTCTTTTGCGTGCCGTTGCTCACCGAGGTCAGGCGCGTGGGGTCCGACGGCGTCTCGTAATTGAAGGTCTGCGTTACCGCTTCGCCCTGGAACGGCGTGCTGATGCATCGGGTCAGATTGTCCAGGCTGTCCCAACTGAAGGTTTGCGCCTTGATTGGGGTACCGTTGCGATCCTGCGGGCAGAGCGCCGCTGTTGCGGCGTCGCAGGCGTAACTTTCGAGGCGGTCGAGCAAGTCATAGGTAAAGCGCTCCGTACGCAGCAGCTTCCCGAGCTGGTAGCTGGCTTTGCTGGCCAGGCGGCCGTCGCCGCGCCAGTTCATGTGCTGGCTGAAGCAGGGTGCGCCATTGCGCAGGAAGGTCCGCACGACTTCCCGGTCGAAACCATCGTGTTCACTGTTGACCTGCCATTGACCGGCGCCGGTCAGGGCATGAGCTTGTCGCGATTGCAGGCGGCCAAGCTCGTCATGGCGGTAGAGCACGTCCTCGTGCGCCTGACAACTGCGCAACAGCCTTCCTTCTCCGTCGAGGAACGTTCGCCGCATGCAGCCGTCGGCGCGCAGCGCAGCCACTTGCTGCCCCCGCAGACTCTGCCACTCGGCGGTCTTGATAGTACCGCGTGGAGTTTTTTCCGTGATTTGCCTGCGCCCCGGTACTCGTGCGGTTGCAATGGTGTGTAGCCAGGCGGTACTGGCTTGTGAGTCTGGCGCAGCATTGAGTACCGTAGAACCGTCAGCGTGGGTTTGGCTGTACAGCGCCTTGCCGTCGACCTCCAAGCGCGCGCCTTTATCATCGATCACGCGCTGCAGTTTGGTCTTGTCGGGGAGGGTGATGGCCTGTTCATCGAACCGATATTCTCGGCTGCCAATCTTGCGTGTGGTGAGGGTTCCCACAGGGCTGATCGTCTGCGTAGCGACAACTTTACCGTCCACGGACAGTGAGTGAACGCGGTTACTGAAACCTTGATAAACGCGCTCGATGGTCGTGGCGTCGGGCCGAATGACTTTGGTGACCCGGCCGAGAACGTCGCGTTCGAGCGTGTAGGCCTGGGTCTGGTTGCCAAGGGCACGCGTATGGCTGATGACGCGGCCGTCGGTGTCGTAGTGTTCATCGACTTGCAGTTGCTGCTGGTCGGCGCCGTCTGCCCATTGCACGGAATGTTGGAAGGTACCATTGGTTTTTGCGGTGCTGGTAGTGGTGCGTTTTGAAAGAGCCCGGGCGCCAATAGAGAGTTGTTCTGTGAGCCGCACGGGTGGTTCGTTGGTGGTCGAAAGGCTGACGGACGGCTCGCCTGTGAACTTGAGGTAACTTTCTAATGCTCGTCTATTAAAGGGTCTTCCATATTTTGTGAACAGCTCAAATAGATCAAGCGGGTCAGAGGTCCCTACAAGGTGGGAGAGATCATCTACAGTCGGGAATTTCAGAGAGTGGCTAAATGGGTTTTCATATATGTCTCCCATGGGGCGTACGAATCGGGTAATGGCATCTTTCACCCCCTCATTCCCTTCCAGCCCAATAATGCTCTGGATCTGTTTCATCAATTGGAAGTGGTCAGACACTGTCACGCCATGCTTAGGCAAAATACTGCAGATATTCAAGTACACCAAGCCCAAGGTATTGACATGACCCGTCACATCGCCCCAATCCGACTCGATCTGTTCAAGTGGAGAATCGGTATTTGTTTCTGCCAGCATGTCAAGTACTTGATCTACAAAGTCTTCAGGTAACTCTTCTTCGCCTGGGGCAGGATCCACATAATCATCGGGATACCTCAAGGCGGTGAGTGTGTCCGGTTCAGCAGCATCTGTGTGAGGGGTCAAGCTACTCGAACTTTGTGCCAGCAAAGGTTGAGCACCCCTCGATACCGGCATGGACTTGCATTTGCGTACCGCCTGTCCGCCTGGCAGGTAATCCCATGCCCAGCTTTCTGAGGGGGAAGAGACATCCAGTCCCGAGAAAAAGAATTCTTCCATAGGGACATAAACTTCAGTCGCGGCTCTGCGCCATGCCGTACGCCAGGATCGCTGCAAGCCATCGAGGTGAGAGTAAGTCTGACTCCCATCCTTGTGCGTGCGTTCTACCTGTCTTCCATCGGCGGAGAACACTGAAGTGGTTTGCGTGTCCATTACCCGCCCCGCGGTCTTGATGTCAGTTGCCGATGGAAGCGGGTAGCGTGTTTCCTTCGTTACCCGTCCTGAGGCATCGCGCTCCCAATGCGTTTCTAAGCCATTCTCGATTTTTTCCAGCGTGCGCCGGCTATGGCGTGAACGAACTTCTTTACTCACTTGAGCCGTACCTGCTGCGGTAGTCGCGCTGACGATCACCTGAATACCGGGCAGTGTGGGGTTATCGATGAAGGTCTGAACATTGGTCAGCTCAAGGCGCTGATCGTGAGCGTGCGTGGTCTGTTTGCTGGTGATCGACCACTCCCACACCTTGCTCTGCTCGCTGGGCGTTTTCTTGCTGGCCGGTGCCGATGCCAGTGTGCTGATCTGATGCCACAGGGCGTTTTTTCCAATCAGCTTCCATTCAGTGCTTTCGTCGAGCGTGTCGGCGAACAGCGTGCCACGTAAGCCCTCTATAACGACCACTTCGGCCAGCTCGAGGTAATCGCGACCAGCACGGGTGGCCTTCCGATAGCCGTACAGTTTGAGTCCCTGGGGATTCCCATGGCCGTCACATTGATACTCGGCCATCAGAGGAGCACTCGCGTATGCCGGCACGAACGGGCATTCCAGCTTCGGCACTGTGCTTAGCGCTTGCACGCCGCTCAGCGCGATTTGATTTTGCGTTTGGGCCCCGTAGTAGCTGTAGTGGATGGAATGCGAGCCTTTGACCTGCAGGCGCAGGGGATTGCCTTGAGCATTGGTCACGACCGTGGTGGCGTCTACTGTCTTGCCCAGACGTGCGCGCTGGGTTTGCGGCGACAGGCTCAGCAGATGGTCGATTGCGCGAGCCAGTTGCTTGCGATAACGGGTCGAATAGCGCCACAGCAAGTGCAATACCGCTGTCTTGCGCTCGGTCGGCGAAGCGTTGGCGGAAATCTCGATCCGATTCCACGTCAGCTTGATGACGATATTCTCGATGATTTCAACCAGCTCATCTCCCCACCCTGTGTAGCGAAAGGTGGTCCTGGTGTGCGCATCGCCCAGTGAAAACTCGAGCCAATGCATCTGTGCGGAGCCTGAACCTTGTAGTAGCGGTGTGCGGTTTCCTTCTGCATCCAATCCGAAGGCGTGCAAGTCATGCACGATTTCCGCGTGGGAGCCGCTTTGTACGGCGACAATGAACATCTGGTCATCCGGATGCTGGTAGCTACCGATATAGGTGTAGCGGTCTATATGGTTCTGCTGACCTGCACCCGGCAGCAGCGCATGCAAGGCCACCCGCGGCAAGGCAGGCGAGTTCTTCAGTAAGGCATCCTGCTTGACGTACTGCACGCACTCCACCGAACCGTCCTGCTCCTGCAGGCGGCACAGCACCCTGTCCAGGGTCGGGTCATCGTCGTAGCCGCATTCCACCTGTTGCAACACCGCCCCCTTTTGCACACGCTTGAGTGTACGCAGCAGGTAATGCTCAAGCGTGAGTTCGATCTCGAATGCTTCCGGGCTGCCGGACCACAGCTGCATCTTCACCTGACTGTCCGTCTTGGCCTCGGGATTGATGTACTGCGCGCTGAACAGTTCGGACTCGCCGCTCTTGATGCTCATCAGCAGAAATTGGCCGTTCTGGCGTTTCCACTGCAAATCCAGCGCTTCGCCATATTGCGAGACGATACGTGAAGGCAATAGCTGCACGAACGGTCGTTCGTACATTGCGATACGCCTGTCCAGCTCCTGGGTGTTGGCGTGACCAGACCATGCGCTGAGTGCTTCCTCGTAATCGCCGATCGCTGCACCTGTATAGCCGGAGGGAGTCAGCACCATTAATGCCCACTGTGTCCAGTGACTCGGGACTTTCGGAAAGTCCGGCTTGCTTCTGTTCTTGATGGCTTTGAGGGCGTCGAGCACCTTTTTGCGAAAGGCTTCGTTGGGCTCGACTTCGTCGCTGCCAGGTGCTGAAGGTTTACTGAGTATCTCCTGGCGACCGCTGGGGTACTCCACAGTGAACGTGGTGTACTCCTTGTTGCTGGTCACTCGACAGGACGGGGTCTTGACGGCTCTGCCTGCCCCCAGCTGGCTCCACTGCTCGGCGCTGAACACCACCGGAGTACCCTCGGCGAGGGTAAGCAGACGATGATCGACCTCTTGCACGGAACTGGTGATGATGCTGGAGAAGCGCCAGGCCCATCCATCGCCCAGGCCGGCTTCGTTGCCGCGCAGTGCCGAGTAGTGCAAGGTCAGGTCGCATACTGGACCGAGTCCACGCAGTCCCTGCAAGGTGGCGATCGGGTAATGGGCATGGAACAGGCCGCTGCGTTCGTCGACACCGGTGTGGTCGTGATTGCTGGTGTCGAAAACTTCGGAGTGGTTGGTATTGCCGTAGTCTTCGCACAGGAAGCTGATGGCTTCATAACCGTCCATTGCCGGCGGCGGCGTGAACTCAACGGCCTGCACGTCGTGCCAGAAGCGGCTGGGGTGCAGGGCGCCGATATGGCCCACGGTCAGCGTGGTGTTATCGCGCGCGGGTTCCGGGTAGGTCAGATACAGGTCATAGACCGCCTCGTCGATTGGCCCCGCCCAGGTGACCTTGGTGTCGGTCACCTCCACCGGCCACAGCCGTTGCTCACCCGCGCGAGGCACGCAGGCGGCGACTCGATAGCCTTTGTCGTACGCAGCCTCGTTCAGGCGAAATTCCAGCTCCCCACTGAGCGCCTGAATGTCGACCTGCACGGTGCCATCGCCGGCAGCCAGCTTGAACCGAGCCTGTTCGGCGTTCTGACGGCCAGGCCAGTCGTCGTTCTCGAACAGGTACTTGACGTAGTCGTCGTCGCTCCAGCTTTTGCCATCACCGACGTTCTCCAGATGCACTTGCAGCTCGCTGAAGCGAGGTACGGTCAGAGGTTCGTCGCTGGCATCGACCCGCAGTTCTGGCCAGGCTCGCGTTCTGAGAAAGTCGGCCAAGGCCTGCAACCAACTGGCACGGTCACTGACCTTACCGGTGTCTTCGGGCTTGAACAGGGCGCGGTGCAGCAACTTGTGGCTGAACGGATGGCGGATCGTGATCAGCACTGCATGTCCGGCGTCGGCCCTCCAGGCCGAGGACAGGCGAGGGCCTGCCTGGCGACCGGCGGCGTCAGGCAGGGTGGTGAAAATGCGCAGCGCATCGCCGCGTTGCCAAAGGGACAGGTTGTCGGCCTCATCGGCCTGATCTTCCTGAGGGCTGTGTGTCGATGCGCGCAGGAAGGCGGATACCGGCGATGCATTCAACGCGGTCGCCCAGGCATCGAGCCACTTGCCCGAAGTGCACTGGGCCTTGGTGGGCGTCCAGTGATGGTGCGCCAGCAGGCGATGCGAAAACCCATCGTAGACCCACGCCTGCACCGGCTGAGCCTCCTCGAGGGCTTGCCCGCCTTCGATCGTCTGGCTTTGCCACCAATGCGCCTCGGTGAGGGTCACGCACAGTTCGGCGCACTGCGGTACCCAAAAGGCATTGCCGCTTTGGGCAGGGGTTACGGTGCAGGCGTCGAGGACACCCGCACGCAGCACTTGGCTGTCGCGGTTGACCTGCTGGCACAACGCCTCAGACCAGTTCGTGCCGGCTTGCTCGGCCGTTGCTGTGAAGAAATGCTGCTCGTACAGGGTCTGAGAGGTCAGGTCGCGGACTTGCAGGCACAGTGTTCCACCCGCCGAGAGGTCGAAGGCGTCGTCACAGGCCAGTGCCTGCACCAGGTTGGCGGCGAACGGTGCGTTGCTGAAGGCCCGGTAGCGTGCCGGACTCCACAGTCGAAGGGGTTCGGCGGCAGTCGAAAAGACGTTGTCCGTGCTCCAGCTCCCGGCGGTCATCGGCTCGCCGGCGGCGGCCAAGTGATCGGCGAAAGCCTTTGGCCACCGTTTGGCCGGGCATTGGGCCTTCGGTACGGAATAATCGACTCGACGGATATCGCCGTCGACTCGATCGATGACAAACGCACTCAAGACTTCGCCCTCGGCCAGCGCGCGGCCTGACTTGAGGGTGCTGCTGGTACACCAGCCGCCGTTGACACTGCCCACCCGCTCGAGCGAAAAATCCGTCATGTCGGGGAGAGCGCCGTCGGGCTGGGTGGAGATCAGGTAAGGGACGTGCGACTTATCAGTATTTGAAGTCTGAATCATGTCACAGGGCCTCTGTGAAGGGATGTAGCTCAGGTGATCTGCCGCGCTGAGCGCTCGAGGGACGAGGGCTATTGAACGGCGCACAGACGCTGGCCACAACTGACAAAGTTGTCAGGTGACATAGACTTCTTTCACAGGGGGAGGGGCAAAGCTTCCCGGGCGCTGTTCAGCCCGGCCTTGAGAATGGGCCGCACAGCGGCCCTTGTTGATTTGGCCGATTACAGTTATTCCGGCACCACAGCGATCACATCGATTTCCATCAACCACTCGGCCTGCGCCAGGCCCGCGACCACCAGCCCGGTGGAGATCGGGAACACGCCCTTGAGCCACTTGCCGACTTCGCGGTACACCGGCTCACGGAAGCGTGGGTCGGTAATGTAGGTGGTGGTCTTGACGATATGCGACAGGTCGGAGCCGGCCTCTTCAAGCAGTTGCTTGACGTTTTTCATCGCCTGCTCGGCCTGCGCCTGCGGGTCACCCAGACCGACCAGGCGGCCTTCGAAATCGGTACCGACCTGGCCGCGCACATAGATGGTGTTGCCGGCGCGCACGGCCTGGCAGAGGTCGTTGTCCAGGGTCTGGTTGGGGTAGGTGGCCTTGGTGTTGAACATGCGGATGCGGGTATGGGTAGGCATCAGTGGGCTCCGAGGGTGCTGACGTTGCTGATCGAGGTGTGTGGCTGTTCATCCGCTGCGCGCTGGTCGCGGTCGCGGTAGGCCAGGTAGGTGCGCTGGGTGGCGATATGGCCGGCGACGTGCTTGGCGTCGTGCCATACGCCCCAGATGAACGACGAGCCGCGGCGCGACAGCCAGGGCAGGCCGAGGAAATACACCCCCGGCTCGCGGGCCACGCCGCGCTGGTGCTGGGGTTTGCCGTTGGCGTCGAAGGTGTCGACCTGCAGCCAGCTGAAGTCCACGCCGTAGCCGGTGGCCCAGATGATGCTGGTGACACCAGCCTTGGCCAGGTCCAGTTCCAGCAGCGGGTTGCTGACGCAGTCCGGGTCGGCCAGGCGTTGGCGCGCTTCGGGCTCTTCGGGCAGGTCCAGGCCGTTGCGCTCGATGTAGGCATCGGCGGCATCGAGCAGGGCCAGGTAGTTCTCGTCGCCGCGGTTGATGTTGTCGGCCAGGTTGTCCTGGAAACGCACCACGCCGTCTTCGAACGACTGGGTCAGGCCGACCAGGGTCATGCCCTGGTGGGCGAGGGCGCGGAAGTCCACGGTATGGCCGCCACGGGCACCGCTGACGGCAATGGTCACGTGTTCGCGGCCTGGCTTGGCGATTTCCGCGTCCCATTCACCCAGCACGCCCAGCCACCAGCAGAAGTCGCGGTTGCGGTAGGCGCGTGGTGGGCGGTCGTGGGCACCGACCGAGAGGTAGACCTGGCGCCCGGCGCGCATCAGCTCTTCGGCGATCTGCACCCCGGAAGACCCGGCACCGACGACCAGCACCGCACCGTCAGGCAATTGCTGCGGGTTGTAGTAGGCGGCGGAGTGGATCTGGTGCAGGCGTTCATCCTTTGGCGCAATGGCCGGGATCACCGGTTTCTGGAACGGCCCGGTGGCGGCGACCACGCGGTTGGCGCGGATCACGCCTTCGTTGGTTTCGATGGTGAAGCCCGGGCGGTCGCTGTTGCGCACCACGCGCTTGACTTCGATGCCGGTACGCACGGGCAGGTTGTACTTGCGCACGTAGCGCTCGAAGTAGTCGGCGACCTGGTCCTTGCCGGCGAAGGCGTCGGCATCGAGGTCGAATTCAAGGCCAGGGAAGCGGTCGTGCCAGACTGGCCCGTTGGCCACCAGCGAGTCCCAGCGTCCAGTGCGCCAGGCCTCGGCGATGCGGTTGCGTTCCAGCACCAGGTGCGGCACGCCGAGTTTGCTCAGGTGTTCGCTCATGGCCACGCCGGCCTGGCCGGCGCCGACCACGAGGGTGTCGATTTCGAGATTGTTCAGTGTCATGTCCGAGCCCTTGTTCAGGCGGTTTTTGTCAGGTCGGTTTTGGAGGACCGCCGTTACCTGGGGCCAGACTAGGGATGCACGGAATTTCGCGAAAATAGTATTTAGCTGGGGCTTGCCGATAAATTGGCGAAGGGTGGCAGCGCTGCAGCGAGCAGCCCGGCAGATTTGCCCAGCAAACCCGCGGTGCCCAGTTTTTTCCTCGCCATTGCCAAGCAAAATGCTCGTTTCGCCGCCGCCAGGGCTTGCCGAGAATGCCGGTAAACCCAGAAAGGAGCTGCACCATGACCTTCTCCATCATCGGCCGCTGCCAGGAAACCGGCCAGGTCGGCATCGCCATCAGCTCGTCCAGCATCGCCGTCGGTGCCCGCTGCCCGTGGGTGCGCGCCGGGGTAGGGGCGGTGGCGACGCAGAACATCACCTTGCCGGCCCTCGGCCCGCAGATCCTCGACGCCCTCGAGCAGGGCCAGTTGCCGCCTGCCGCAGCGCTGGACCGGGTGCTCAGCGCCAACGGCTGGAGCGAGTACCGCCAGGTGACGGTGATCGACAGCCACGGCCAGGTCGCGCTGTTCACCGGCAAAGAAGCACTCGGCGTACATAACGCGGTCGCCGGCGAGCAGTGTGCAGCCGCGGGCAACCTGCTGGCCTCGCCGCAGGTGATCGAGGCGATGGTGCACGCGTTCGAGCAGGCTGGTGGGCACCTGGCCGATCGCTTGCTGGCGGCGATGCACGCGGCCATGGCCGCCGGTGGCGAGGCAGGCCCTGTGCACTCGGCCGCCCTGAAGATCGCCGGTGAGCTGACCTGGCCGCTGGTGGACCTGCGTGTGGACTGGGCCGAGCACGACCCGATCGGCGAACTCGACCGCCTGTGGCAGGCCTATCGCCCACAGATGCAGGACTACGTCACCCGCGCCCTGAACCCGACCACCGCACCCAGCTACGGGGTGCCGGGCGATGAGTGATCTCACTAGCCGCGCCGTGCTGGAGCGCCTGATCGGCTTTGCCACGGTCAGTCGCGACTCCAACCTCGAACTGATCGGTTTCATCCGCGATTACCTGGCGGGGCTGGGGGTCGAGAGCGAACTGTTCCTCAACGAGGAGGGCACCAAGGCCAACCTGTTCGCCACCATCGGCCCGACCGATCGTGGCGGCGTGGTGCTGTCCGGGCATACCGATGTGGTGCCGGTGGACGGCCAGGCCTGGAGCGTCGAGCCGTTTCGCCTGAGCGAGCGCGATGGCCGCCTGTATGGCCGTGGCACGGCCGACATGAAGGGCTTCATCGCCTCGGTGCTGGCGGCGGTGCCGGCGTTTCTCGCCCAGCCGCTGAAGACGCCGGTGCACCTGGCATTCTCCTATGACGAAGAGGTCGGCTGCCTCGGTGTGCGCTCGATGCTGGAGGCGCTCGAACAGCGCCCGAACAAGCCACGCCTGTGCCTGATCGGCGAACCCACCGAGCTCAAACCCGTGCTCGGGCACAAGGGCAAGCTGGCCATGCGCTGCCAGGTGCACGGCGCCGCCTGTCATTCGGCCTAT
Source organism: Pseudomonas sp. NBRC 111143 (assembly GCF_001320965.1). Lineage (NCBI taxonomy): Bacteria > Pseudomonadati > Pseudomonadota > Gammaproteobacteria > Pseudomonadales > Pseudomonadaceae > Pseudomonas > Pseudomonas sp. NBRC 111143. The sequence continues at coordinate 114,286 of NZ_BCBT01000015.1, forward strand.
GCACCCTATGGCGTCAATGCCATCGAGTACGCAGCGCAATTGATCGGCAAGCTGGGCGAGATCGGCGGCGAACTGGCCCGTCCCGAGCACCATGACGCACGCTTCGATCCGCCGTTCTCCACGGTCCAGACCGGTGTTATCAAGGGCGGGCGGGCGCTGAACATCGTGCCTGAGGAGTGCGAGTTCGATTTCGAGGTGCGTGCCTTGCCGGGTTTCGAGGCCAAGGTCGTGGCCGAGCGCCTGCAGACCTACGCCGAAACCGACCTGCTGCCACGCATGCGGGCCGTCAGTGATGCCAGCGAGATCCGTCTCACGCCGCTCAGTGCCTACCCTGGGCTGGCAACGCCCGAAGACAGCGAAGCGGCGCGCCTGGTGGCGCTGCTCAGTGGCTCTGAAGATTTTGGCACCGTGGCCTTTGGCACCGAAGGTGGGCTGTTCGATCAGGCGGGGATCCCGACCGTGGTCTGCGGGCCGGGCAGCATGGATCAGGGGCACAAGCCGGACGAGTTTGTCAGCGTCGTGCAACTGCAGGGTTGTGATGCGATGTTGCTGCGCTTGCGTGATTATCTCGTTGGTAATTGAGGTGCTTGCCGAAAGATTTTCAGCGTCCATGAGATCG
>NZ_BCBT01000016.1:0-114616 GCF_001320965.1 Pseudomonas sp. NBRC 111143
GGGGATTGGCATCAACGCTTAATGGCGGCGCTCGACGATATAGCGCGCCAGCGCCCGCAGCGGCTCGGCGCTTTCGCCGAACCCTTCAAGTGCGACCAGCGCCTGGTCGCGCAGTTCGATCGCATAGGCCTTGGCGGCATCCAGGCCGAGCAGGGCGGGGTAGGTTGGTTTGTCACGAGCGATGTCGGCGCCCTGGCGCTTGCCCAGGGTGGCGGTATCGCTTTCGACGTCGAGGATGTCGTCCTGCACCTGAAACGCGAGGCCGATGGCCTGTGCATAAGTCTGCAAGGCATCCAGTTGGGTGGCTTCGGCACGGCCGCTGGCCAGGGCGCCGAGACGCACGCTGGCCTCGATCAGTGCGCCGGTCTTGTGCCGGTGCATGTATTCCAAGGCCTGCTGGTCGAGCTTGACCCCGACCGAACCGAGGTCGATGGCCTGGCCGCCGACCATGCCGGCCGGGCCTGCGGCCTTGGCCAGGGCCTGGACCATGGCCAGGCGGATGGCGTCAGGCTGCGGGCTCAGGTGCGCATCGAGCAGCGCGCTGAAGGCCAGGCTCTGCAGGCCATCGCCAGCAAGGATCGCGCAGGCTTCGTCAAATGCCTTGTGGGTGGTCGGCTGACCGCGGCGCAGGTCGTCGTCGTCCATGGCTGGCAGGTCGTCATGCACCAGCGAGTAGGCATGGATCAGCTCTACCGCGCAGGCCGCGCCGTTGGCTTGCTCGGGCGCAACGCCAAAGGCTTCGCAGGCGGCGTAGGCGAGCAGCGGGCGTACACGCTTGCCGCCGTTCATCACGCTGTAGCGCATCGCTGCGTAGAGCCGTTCGAGCTCCTTGGACGGCGCCACGAACAGCGGCTCGAGGGCGGCGTCGACGCGCGCCTGGCAGGCGCTCTGGTAGCTGTTGATCATTCCTGCGGTTCCGCGTCGAAGGGCTCGGCGGCCAGTTCGCCGTCACGCTCCAGGAGGATCTGCACCTTCTGTTCGGCCTGGGCCAGCGCGCCCTGGCAGTCGCGGGTCAGGGCGATCCCCTGCTCGAACGCTGCCAGCGACTCTTCCAGCGACAGCTCGCCGGTCTCCAGGCGCTCGACCAGGGCTTGCAGGTCGGCGAGGGATTGTTCGAAATCGATGGAGGTTTTCTTGCGGGCCATGGCGACTGTCTCGGTGGCGTTTTTAACGGCGCGACACTAGCAGAGCGGGGCGGGGGGAGCAAATTACGGTACCTCCCAGGAGGCAATCCGTTGGTAGTATTTTGTTGCACTTGCTTCAGAAGTTTCTTATTGCAATTTGAGACGTGGTCGGATTGTGACCCCATGGGGGCTCTGCCATAATCCCGCGCGCTCTGGCCTGGGCATCTTGATAGCCTTGGGCCATCTTCTTCTCGACGTCACGTAACGGACTACGTTGTGAGCTTCCTTTCGATCGAATTCGGCCTCTGTTTCACGCTCTTCTTCATTGTCTACTGGAGCCTGTGCTGGAGCCTGCGCCTGCAGAACCTGCTGCTGCTTGCGGCCAGCTACGGCCTGGTGGCGAGTTTCAGCCTGCAATCGTTATACATCCTGCTCGGCTACAGCGTGCTGGTGTATCTGCTGGGGTTGCTGGCTGCGCGCCAGCCCGGCCGCTGGTTCAATGGCGTTTTACTGCTGGCGCTGGTGTTGGGGTGTTTCTACCTCTTCAAGTACCAGGAGTTTTTCGCCGCCAGTGTGCAGGGCGCATTCACGGCTGTCGGGCTTGAGGTGTCGCTGCCGGTGCTCGAGCTGCTGGTGCCGATCGGCCTTTCGTTCTATGCCTTCCATTCGGTCAGCTACCTGGTGTCGATCAACCGCGGCGAGATGGCCTCGGCGCCGCCGCTGGACCTGGCCCTGTACCTCGCCTTCTTCCCCAGCCTGATCGCAGGGCCGGTCAATCGCGCGGCGCATCTGCTGCCGCAGATCCGCCCGCAGGCCATGCGTGAAGTGCTGGAGCCGCAGCGGGCGCTTGGCCTGATCGCCCTGGCGGTGGTCAAGCTGTTCCTGCTCAGCGGCTGGCTGGGCAGCCAATGGGTCGATCCGGTATTCGAAACTCCGGGCAGCTTCACGCCCGAGCAGGTGCTGCTCAGCGTCTATGGCTACAGCTTCCTGATCTATTTCAACTTCAGCGGCTATACCAACCTGGTCACTGGCATCGCCCTGCTGCTGGGTTTTCGCCTGCCGGAGAACTTCAACGCGCCTTATGCCGCGCGCAATCTCAAGGAGTTCTGGGGGCGCTGGCACATCAGCCTGTCGCGCTTCATTCGTGACTACATCTACATCCCCCTGGGCGGCAATCGCAAAGGGGTGTGGCGCGGCAACCTGAACATGTTGCTGGCCATACTGATCTCCGGGCTGTGGCACGGCGCGAGTCTGAATTTCATTCTCTGGGGTGCGCTGCATGGGGTGGGGCTGGCGCTGTACAAGCTGTTCGAGCAGTTGTGCCCAGGCTTTGTGCGCCTGCCGGGCAGCGGGCTGCTGGCGCGCCTGCTGACGTTCCACTACGTCGCCTTCGCCTGGATCTTCTTCCGCAGCCCAACCCTGGATGGCGCCTGGGAGATGCTTGGCGATATCGCCCAGGTCAGCCTGGCCGGGCTCGACTCGGCCACCGGTGTAGCGCTGCTGGCCTGCGTGTTGTACGTCGCCACGTATCCACAGTGGCTGGCGTCCCTGCGCCAGGGCTTCGTAGCTAGCCAGCGCCTGCCCTGGCAACTGTACCCACTGCCACTGGCGATCTTCGTGTCGCTGGTGATCTTCGCGTCGCAATCGGGTGTGCCGGGGTTCATCTATGCAAGCTTCTGATATCCGTCAGCTGGTCCGGGTGCAGATGGGCGCGGCGCGCACGCTGTATGCCATGGTGGTCGCCACAGGCCTGCTGTTCTGGCTGAACCAGGACTCGATCAGCCTGTATTGCCAGCAGAAGTATCACGACAGTTGCGAACTGCCGGTGCTGGGGCAGTTGCCAGCCTGGCGCCTGGGCGCGGGCCTGACCACAGCGCTGGAGCAGGGCCGTGACAGCTTCCTCGACAGCCTCAACGGGCAGGTTGCGGTGGCGAGTACAGAGCCTGTGGTGGAACTGCCGCCGCCGATGCCGGTGGTGAGTGTCGATCTGCAGGCGCCTGTGGCCAGGCCTGAGCATGTCGCTACAGCTGCCCCGCACCCTGTCGCACCGGCACCGGCACCGGCACCGGCACCGGCACTGGCACTGGCACCACCGCCCGCTGCCGTGGTCGTGAAGCCACCGCTGCCGCAGATGGTCGCACCGGGCACCCTGGCGTCGTTGGCGGCGGGCGATGAAGTGTTCCTGGTGGGTGACTCGCTGATGCAGGGCGTCGCCCCGCACCTGGCCAACAGCCTGCGCAAGCGCTACCAGATCCACACCATCAACCTCAGTCGGCAGAGCACCGGGCTTGCCTACCCGGGCTTCTTCAACTGGCCGAAGACCGTCGCCGACACGCTCGCCAGCGCGCCGAAGGTCCGCCTGATGGTGGTATTCCTCGGCCCTAACGACCCGTGGGACATGCCCCAGGGCAAGGGCAAGCCGTTCCTGCGTTTCAAGTCGCCGGAGTGGGAAGTGGCCTACCGTGAGCGCATCGACGCGATACTCGAGCAGGCCCGCGAGCACAATGTCCAGGTGATCTGGGTCGGCCCGCCGAACATGGAGAAGTCGCGGCTGTCGACGGCGATGAGCTACCTCAGTGGCCTTTATCAGGAGCGCACCAAGCAATTCGGCCAGCACTACGTCTCGGCCAACCCGATTCTCGGCTATCCCGACGAGCAGTTCTCGTATACGGTGCAGACGCCGGAGGGCAAGCGGGTCAAGGTCCGGGTCGACGACGGCATTCATTTCACCATCACGGGCCAGAAGATGATCGCCGCGCAGGTACTGTCACTGATCAGCTTCCCGGTCCTGACTGCAACAGGACATTGAGATGCGCCTATGGCATCACCTGCTGGGCGTGGCGCTGCTGATCAGCGCCTTGCCCGCGTGCAGCACCGGCGCCAGCGCGCCACCCCAGCCTGCGGCCAAGCCCGCCGTTGTCGCCAATGTGCGCGACGACGGCAACCTCGCGCTGCTCGCCGGCAAGTTCCGCAACGCCGGCCGTGCGCCCGTTTCCATCGTCCAGCTGGGGGATTCGCACACCGCTGCCGACCTGTTCAGCGGTGAGTTGCGCAAGCTGCTGCAGGCCCGCTATGGCGACGGTGGCATTGGCCTGGTGCCGGCTTCGCCCGTGCCGGGAATTCGCAACGACCGCGTGATCGTCACCAGCGAGCGCCGTCAGTGGGAACTGGTTTCTGCGCGCAACCAGCAGAGCAGCCAGTTTCCGTTGGGTGGCTACTTGTCGTTGCCGGTGGTCGATCGCCCCGGCTTGAAGATCCAGGCCCGCGACCCCGACGCACAACGCTACCGGATCTCGGCCCTGTATCAGGCAACGCGCAGCAGCACGTTGGTGGCCAACGGCAGCCAGCGCCGCATGCTGCCGGCCACCAACGGTGAGTGGCGCTTCAGCCCAGCCTTCATCAATCTCGGCCTGCCGGTGCAACTGAGTGTGGAGGGTGTCCAGGGCGTGGCGCTGGGTGGTTGGTATATCCAGGGCCAGAAAAACGCCGGGGTCACCTATTCGTCGCTGGGTATCAACGGCGCACGGCTGGAGGTGGTCGACAAGTGGCAGGCGGGTTGGCAAGGCACGCTCAAGGCGCTGCGGCCTGACCTGGTGATCCTGGCCTATGGCACCAACGAAGCCTTCGACGACAAGCTCGATCTTGCCCTGTACCAGTCGCAGTTGGAGGCCACCTTGGCCCGGTTGCGCCAGGAAATGCCCAAGGCGGCCATCCTGCTGGTCGGACCGCCCGATTCGATCAAGCAGCGCAAGGCCGCCAGTTGCGCTGCTCGCCAGCCGCAGCCGCTGGCGAGCGTGATCCGCATCCAGCGCCAGGCGGCGCAGAAGTACAAGGCACTGTTCTGGGATTGGCAGGCAGGGATGGGCGGGCCGTGCTCGATTGTCGCCTGGCAGGCCAGCGGCCTGGGGCGACCAGACCTGGTGCACCTGACTGCCGAGGGCTATCGCAAGAGTGCGGCGATGTTGTACGCCTATCTCAAGGGGCAACTGGGGCTGCGCTGAGTGCTGTACTGGTAGGAGCGGGGCAAGCCCGCACCTACCAAAGAGCCGCGCTGCAGATCAGGCGGGTTGTGCCTCAAGCTCCAGCATTGCTTCGCGATAGCGCGCCAGCTCCTCGATGGTCACTACCGGCAGGTTGTACTGGCGCGCATACACGGCCACCTGCTCGCCCCGGGCCATGCTGCCGTCGGGGTTCATCAGCTCGCACAGCACCGCGGCTGGCCGCAACCCGGCCAGCCGCGCCAGGTCCACCGAGCCTTCGGTATGGCCGCGACGGGTCAGCACGCCGCCATCACGCGCACGCAATGGGAACACATGGCCAGGGCTGACGATGTGACGTTGCTCGGCGGTCGAGCGCAGTGCGGCCTCGATGGTGGTGATCCGGTCCTGGGCCGACACGCCGGTGCTCACACCCTCGGCCGCCTCGATGGTGACGGTGAAGCCGGTGCCGTGGCGGGCCTGGTTGTTCTGCACCATGGGTGCGAGCTGCAACGCATCGACCGTAGCTTCGTCCAGGCACAGGCAGACGATGCCGCTGCAATCGCGAATCATCATGGCCATGGTCTGCAGCGACAGGTTTTCGGCAGCGGCGACGATATCGGCTTCGTCCTCGCGATCGTCGTCGTCGAGCAGCAGCACGGGGCGCCCGGCCTGGAAGGCTGCGATGGCGGCGGTGACGTTGGGGAATTTCGAGTGGTGCAAGGTGGACATGAAACGCTCCTCGTGAATGATCGATGAACGTCTCGGGGCGAACAAAATGCGCGCGCAAGGGCGCCCGATGGCCCCGCGCTTGCGCCTTCTTTCATCCGGACTATGACCGTCGGCTCTGGAGTCTCACCAGATCTGCTGACCCCCGGCATGGCCGGGGCGCTCGCGGGCTTATCTTTCGATTTACCGCCGGTGGGGACTTTCACCCCGCCCTGAAGACCGGGGGAGCATACCGCAAACCGACCGTTTGCTGGCAAGCCCTGCTTAAGTCGATGCCCGCTTCCCCCTCGATCCCTGTAGGAGCGGGCTTGTCCCGCGATCGGGCGCGCAGCGGCCGCAATCCAGGCGACTATCTTTTCCTGAAACACCTCGGGGCCTGGTTTTACGGCCGCTGCGCGCCCGATCGCGGGACTAGTCGGGACGCCGAACCGCCGCTCCCACAGGGATTGGGCTGAACTTTAAATTTTGGGTCAGACAGTTGCCCTCAGATCAGTGCAGCCTGCCGCGCTCGACATCCGTCATCAGCGCTTTGGCAAAGGCGCTCAGGTAGTCGGCGGCGGTCAGCAGCCGGGCGTCCTGCTCCATGAGCCCTTCGTGCAGCAGGTGGCGGATGCAGGCAAGCAGGTTCATCACTTCGTCGTAGGCGTGTTCGGCGGGAATGCCGGGCAGGATGCGGAACATGTCCACAGGCGGGTTGCCGGATTCATTGAAAGTTTCCAGGCCTGCAGTCAGGAGAGGTGGGTCGGGGACGATCTTTTTTATGGCTTTACTCCTTGGTGCAAGGGAGCCGCCACATCTTTCTCAAGGATTTTGGGTGGCGGCCGCGCGCGGGGTGAGAAAACCGAGGGAGCAAAGAAAACTCGGCCAGACCGAAGTCTGCCCGCGCGCGGCTGCCATAAAGACATGCTCGTTTACTCATCAACGGGTTCTCACACCCGGCCGCAAACATCGCGACCCAGGGACGTTATTCCTGAGGTGATTTCCCGACAACAGAGAAGCTTCGGCAAGGCGCGTAGGATACTTCCCAAGCCTGCTTGACTCGAAGCATTTGGTTTCAGATTGGGAAACGTCCTACGGCCTAGCTGTCACCCCTGACCCTTCACCTGCTGCCAATCCAGCCTGAACCGCGCCAGGTACTTGCGCAGGCGATCGGCGTCGTTGGGGTTGGCCTTCTCCTGGCGCGACACAGCGAACAATTGGCGCCCGGCCTCGGACAGGCTTGCTGCGCGGCGGCAAACGTCGATCACCGCCTGCAGCTGCACCTGGTCGAACAGGTCCAGTTCGCGTCCGGCCAGTACCGGCTCGCTCTCGGCCTCCAGGCCCCAGGCATGACGCAGGCGCTCGATCTCCTCTGTCACCAGGGCTTCGTCTATTCGCCCGCTGTCGGCCAGTGTCGCCATGCGCGTGATCGAGGCCGACAACTCGCGAAAGTTTCCGGCCCAGCGGGCTTCGCTGGCGTGGGCGAAGGCCAGGTAGCTGCGTTTGGCCTCCAGGTTGAAACGCACCTGCCGGCCTTGTTCGCGGGCATGGCGCTGCAACTCGAAGTCCAGGTTCGGCTCGATGTCTTCGCGCCGCTGCGCAAGCCCCGGCAGGGCGAAGGTCCACAGGTTGATACGGGCGAACAGGTCTTCGCGAAACGAGCCTTCGGCGACCTTGGCGCGCAGGTCGCGATGGGTGCCGGCGATCAGTTGGAAGTCGCTCTGCACTTCGCGGTCCGAGCCCAGCGGGAAGAAGCGCTTCTCTTCGATGGCCTTGAGCAGCATGGCCTGCTCGTCGGCGCCTAGCTCGCCGATCTCGTCGAGAAACAGCATGCCGCCGTCGGCAGCGCGCAGCAGGCCATCGCGGGCGTTCTGCGCACCGGTAAAGGCGCCCTTGGCATGGCCGAACAGGGCCGACATCGCGCCATCGCCGCGCAGGGTCGCGCAGTTGACCTCGATGAACCGCCCCTGCAACTGGTGCCGGCCACGCTTGAGCTCGTGAATGCGCCGGGCCAGGAACGACTTGCCGGCGCCGGTAGGCCCGACCAGCAGGATCGGTGCCTTCGAGCGCAGGGCGACGCGTTCGATCTGTTCGATGGTGCGGTTGAATGCCGCGTTGCGCGTGGCAATACCGGACTTGAGCAGCGACTGCGCCTCGACCTGCTGGTGGCGAAAGCGCGAAGCGATCAGGTCGTAGCGCGACAGGTCAAGGTCGATCAGCGTGGCGATACCGGCCGGGTCGCTGGCTTCGTCGTGTTTGCGTGAGGGCGAGGTCTGCACCAGGCGCGCGGGCAGGTAGCGCGCTTCGGTGAGCAGGAACCAGCAGATCTGCGCGACATGGGTGCCGGTGGTGATGTGCACGAGGTAGTCCTCGCGCTCGGTGTCGAAGGGGTAGCCGCTGGAGAAGTCGTGCAGGGCGCCATAGACCTCTTCGAAATCCCATGGGTTACGCAGGCTGAGTGGGTGCAGTCGCACCTCGGTGTGGGGTGACACCTGCTGGACGTCGGCACGGATGCGTTCGGCCAGGCTGACGTCACGTACGCCGGGGCCGTGAATCAGCTCCAGGCGATCGAGCGGCAGGTCTGACTGGCGGCACAGGCCGATCGTGGGGCGCCAGCGGTTCCAGCGTGCGGCGCCCTTGCCATTGCGGTCGAGGGTGGTGCCGAGAAAACCGATGGCAACACGGGCTTTGCTCATGGAGTTATCCCAGAAGATAAAGTCTTATCCAAGTATATATGAATGACCGGGTTTCCTGCGGCCACTAAAATTGCCAGCAAACCAGATTTAAAAAATAAATCGTTAAAAATCAGTTATTTAATAAATAGCTCGAGCAGTCTCCAAAAGCTGGCACGCCGCTCGCGATATCCCTCTCGACCGAATCGCCAGGCAGGCCCAAGGGCAAGGGGTTGAGACCCCGCTGGTGCACGTACCCACTCAGGTGTCGGTGTCGTGCATGCCGCCGCTGCAGCGACCGGTCGCCCTGTGCAGTACCCGTGAAACGGCTGCGCAGACGCTCGCCGGGAAGCCCCGGCACTACCCTCCTACGGTAGCTGTGAACGTAACACCCGCTGGTGCGGTGCAGGTCAGGCAAGCAGGGCCAGGATGGCCCCTCGACGGCCACGGACGTCTGCACCACCGCCGGCCCACCCGGCCTGCCGGCCGGACCTGGCGCAACGAAGGACGCCGCCTGAGCCTTGCTCACGGTGCCTGACTCCGCCAGGTCTCGCCCGCAGTGCCCGGTGTGCCGGCACCACCGGCAACCCTGGATATGGATGAAAAGGATAGAAAGATGAAATTGTTCAAACGCTTTGTCGTGAAGAAGAACGAACGTGGCCTGCTGCTCGATGAAGGCGACTTCGAGGCCATCCTCGAGCCTGGGCAGTATTCGCGTGTCGACTGGCGCGACCGGCTGACGGTGCAGACCTTCAGCCTCAATTCCCCGCTGTTCGACCATCCGCTGGCAGGCTACCTGCGCCAGCACCAGCCGCAGTTGATCGAGCAGTATTTCGAGCGCATGGACCTGGGCGAGGATGAGCTGGGCCTGCGTTTCGAGGACGGTCGGCTGGTCGAGCTGCTGGCACCTGACAGCCGTCGCCTGTACTGGAAGGGCCAGGCCCGGCAGACCCTGGAGCGAGTCGACCTGAGTGGCGGACGGCGCGTGGCGCCTGCATTGCTCGCACGATTGAACCGTCCGGGCATGGCCGGCCTTGAACATGTGTTGCTGGTCAGCGTGCCGGCGTTCCATGTCGGCGTGCTGAAGATCGACGGCGCCGTGTTCGACTTGCTCGAAGCCGGGCAGTATGGCTTCTGGCGCTGCGGCAGCCAGGTAACGGTGGAAACCGTCGACACCCGTGTGCAGGCGCTGGAGGTCGGCGGCCAGGAAATCCTTACCCGCGACAAGGTGAACCTGCGTCTGAACCTGGTCGCCAACTGGCGCTACGCCGACGTGCTGATGGCCCATGCACGCTTCAGCAAACCGGTGGAGCACCTGTACCGTGAACTGCAATTCGGTCTGCGCGCCGCAGTGGGGACTCGGACCCTGGACGAGTTGCTGGAAGACAAGCAGTTCATCGACGACAGCATCAGCCGCCACCTGCAGACGCAACTGCCGGGCAGCGGTCTGGAAATCAGCAGCCTCGGGGTGCGCGACATCATCCTGCCGGGCGAGATGAAGACCCTGCTGGCGCAAGTAGTGGAGGCGGAAAAGGCGGCGCAGGCCAACGTGATTCGTCGCCGTGAGGAAACCCAGGCGACGCGCTCGCTGCTCAACACCGCCAAGGTGATGGAAGGCAGCCCTACGGCCCTGCGCCTGAAGGAGCTGGAAACCCTGGAGCGGGTGGCCGAACGCATCGACCGGATCTCGGTATTCGGTGGTCTGGATCAGGTATTGAATGGCTTGGTCAGCCTCAGGGCAGGCTGATCGAACACGAGGAACAAGGACATGAACCTGTTGGAAGTGGCCGGCGGCAAGCCGATCAAACTGTGGACCGATGGCGTGCCGGTCGAGGACGACGCGCGTCGGCAACTGATGAACACCGCACGCATGCCGTTCATCTTCAAGCACCTTGCGGTGATGCCGGACGTCCACCTGGGCAAGGGCTCGACCATCGGCAGTGTGATACCCACCGTGGGTGCGATCATCCCGGCAGCGGTTGGCGTGGACATCGGTTGCGGCATGATCGCCGCACGCACCTCGCTGCACGCGCGCGACCTGCCGGACAACTTGCATGGCTTGCGCAGTGCCATCGAGAAGGCCGTGCCCCATGGCAAGACGTTCGGTCGTCGTGACCAGGGCGCCTGGGGCGAAGTGCCGAGCCAGGCCGACCAGACCTGGGGCCGCCTGGCCGGACGTTTCAAGGTGATCACCGACAAACATCCGCAACTGGAGAAGACCAACAACCGCAGCCACCTCGGCACCCTGGGCGGCGGCAACCACTTCATCGAAGTCTGCCTGGACGAGGCCGATCGCGTCTGGTTCATGCTGCACAGCGGTTCGCGTGGGGTGGGCAATGCCATTGGCAACCTGTTCATCGGGCTGGCCCAGGCCGACATGCGTCAGCACCTGGCTAACCTGCCGGACAAGGACCTGGCCTATTTCGAGGAAGGTAGCCGGCATTTTGCCGACTATGTCGAGGCGGTGGAGTGGGCGCAGGACTTTGCCCGGCAAAATCGCGAACTGATGATGCAGGCGGTGGTGGCAGCGACCCGCAAGGTGCTGGGCAGGCCTTTCGAGGCCAGCCTGGAGGCGGTCAACTGCCATCACAACTATGTGCAGCGTGAGCAACACTTCGGGCGCGAAGTGCTGGTGACCCGCAAGGGCGCGGTATCGGCGCAGAAGGGTGAGCTGGGCATCATTCCCGGCTCCATGGGCGCGAAGAGCTTCATCGTCCGTGGGTTGGGCAATGAAGAGGCTTTTTGCTCGTGCAGCCACGGTGCAGGGCGGGTGATGAGCCGGACCAAGGCCAAGAACCTGTTCACCGTCGAGGACCAGCAGCGTGCCACGGCCCATGTGGAGTGCCGCAAGGACAAGAGTGTGATCGACGAGATTCCGATGGCCTACAAGGATATCGATGCGGTCATGCAGGCCCAGCGCGAGCTGGTGGAGGTTGTGCACACCCTGCGTCAGGTGGTGTGTGTGAAAGGTTGAAGCAGGCGCCAGGGGCGCCCTGACAAGGAGTGAAGAAATGTACCAGGAGGACCCACATCCACTGTCCGACGCCATGCGCATGCGGGTGCTCGAAGAACTGCAGCGCATCGAGCGCGAGCATGACGTGACTGTGCTGTACGCCTGCGAGTCCGGCAGCCGCGCCTGGGGCTTCGCCTCGCCGGACAGCGACTACGACGTGCGTTTCGTCTATGTGCAGCGTGCCGAGTGGTACCTGCGCGTGGAGGAGCCACGCGATGTGATCGAGCGACCCCTGAGCGATGAGCTGGACGTCAGTGGCTGGGAGCTGCGCAAGGCACTGCGTTTGCTGCGAGGTGCCAATCCGAGCCTGCTCGAGTGGCTGGGCTCGCCGTTGGTGTACCGGGCCGACGAGCAGGCCCGTGAGCAACTGGGCGCGCTGGCTCGTGCGTTCTATTCGCCACGCGCTGTGCGCCACCACTACCTGTCGATGGCCCGCAAGAACCTGCGCGGCTATCTGTTGGGTGACACGGTGCGGCTGAAGAAGTACCTCTACGTGATCCGCCCGTTGCTGGCGGTGCGCTGGATCGACCAGGGCCTGGGTATGCCTCCGACTGCGTTCACGGCACTGCTCGAGCGAACCGTCGATGAGGCAGATGTGCGCCAGGCGATCGATCAGTTGCTCGAGCGCAAGCGCCGGGCGGGCGAGACGCAGCACGGGCCGCGGGATGACGTGCTGCATCGGTTCATCGAGGCCGAGCTGGCGCGGGCCGACACGGTCGAGGTGGCGCGTGGCGAGCGCAGCGACACTGGAGTGCTGGATCGCTTTCTGCTGGAGACGGTCGGGCGGTTTCAGGCGCAGTACGGTTGAGCCTGTGATTTCGAGGCCGGCGCAGCATCTGTGGGAGCGGGCTTGCCCGCTCCCACAGGGATTGGGCTGGTCTATAGATTTTGAGCAAGACAGTTGCTGCTACACGTGTCGGGTCGGGTTGTGGGTGCTCATTCCATACAGCGGCTCCCAGGCACGGATGCCGCTGTTGATGTTCACGCTGCGCTCCAGGCAAACCCGTTCGCCTGCAAAGCTCAGGTACACCCGATCGCGGAATGCCGAGCGCGGGTACACCCATTCCAGCTCCAGTCGATCTGCCGCCACCCAGCGCGCCGTCGCCACCACCGGTGCATCACGCAGTGCATAGCCATGGTGCAGTTGTGCCCCCGGCAACGAGCTGGTGCCCGCGACCCAATGATCGATCCCGGCTTCGATGCGCTCGCTGCCCGTCGCCTCTACCCACTCCATCACCAACCGCTCGCCGGCCTGCAACAGATTCAGCGTTTCGATGCCATACGGATTGGCCTCGAGCGCAAAGCTCATCCGTGCAGGGAGCGGCTGGGTCGGACGTGCGAGCGAGCGCAGTGGTTGCTCTTCGGCGAAACGCTGGAGCTCCTCGCGTAGCCGTTCGTCACCTGCGGCCCCAGCCTGTTCACCGCGCAGCGCCGCGCTCAGATGACGATCGATGAAGGGCGTCACCTGCGCCGACTTCTCCATCGCGCCGAATACTGCCAGCGTGGCGCGCTCGCCGGGGATCACGGCGGCCATCTGGGCGAACACGCCCACGGCGCTGTAGCCGTTCGCCGGGCGGTCGGTCCACCAGTGATAGCCATAGCGACTGCCCTCGCCACCCTGGGCGCGCGTTGCCGCCTCCACCCACGCCTGCGGCAGAACCTGCTCGCCGTTCCAGCGCCCGCCGTCACGGTGCAGCATGGCCAGCTTGAGGACATCCACAGGCCGCGCCGTCAGGCCGTTGCCGCCGGGGCTGATGCCTTCCGGGCTGATGTCCCAGTGCTGCGCCTCGAAGCCCAGCGGCTCGAGCAGGCGCGGCTTGAGGTAGTCGTGCAGGGTGACGCCAGCAACCTGGGTCAGCACCGCCGAGAGCATGTAGCTGGCGGCACTGGTGTAGACGAAGTCGGTGCCCGGCGCGCTGGTCAGCGGGATGCGGAAGAACTCCTCGACCCAACTGCCGTCGATGCCGCGCCAGATCGAGCCGGAGGTGTTGCCGCCGTGGCCGGTGCGCATGGTCAGCAGGTGCTCGACGGTGATCTGCGCTGCGCGTGGGTCGGTGGCACCTGCCGCCGCTTGCGGGAAGAACTTTGTCAGAGGGTCGTCCAGGCGCAGCAGCCCTTCGCCGATGGCCAGGCCGATGGCGCAGGCGGTGAAGCTCTTGGTGATCGAGTGGGTCACCCGTGGCGTAAGCGAATCGTACGGCCAGCGCCAGGCGTCCACCACCAGCACGCCGTCGCGCTCGAGCATCACCCCGTGCAGTTCGAGCCCGGCCTGTTGCACCGCCTCGAGAAAGGCGGCGACCTCGAAGCCGTCGATGCCGACGCTGGAGGGCAGCCCACGGGGCAGGTCATGGGCGGCAGGCTGATCGGCGGTGATTGGCTGGGGCATGGGTATTCCTCATGATGCGGGACGTTGTTCAGTCGGCGGTGCGCGGGTGGACCAATCGGCTGTAGGACACCAGCATGCCGATGAAGACCTGGGCCACGCTGGTCAGCGTCGCGTTCTTGCGGGTGATCAGGGCCACGTCGCGGTGGCTCAGGCGCTCCTCGATGGGGATCTTCACCAGCGAGGAGGAGAACAGTTTCAGCGACGGAATGATCGCCGGCTCGATGGTCAGGTAGTCGGTCTCGGCGACGATGTGCAGGGTCTCGAGCAGCGATTCGGTGGTGATGCCGATCTTCGGCATGCCCAGCCCGTGGGCGCGGAACAGCTCGATCAGGCGGCCCTCGGTGCCGCCGACCAGGCCGTCGCGGCGCACGCTGATCCATTTGCACTGGGTCAGGTCGCGTACCGAGCGGGCATCACGCAGCGGGTGATCCTTGCGTGCGATCACCCCGGCGCGGGACGCGTGCAGGCGCTGGATGGACAGGTCGATTTCATCGACGTGGGCGGGCAGGGCGCACAGAGCGAAGTCCAGGCGGCCTTCGCGCAGTTTCTCGATGAGGATCTTGGTCGAACCGCTGGTCACCTCGAGGCGGGTCTGCGGGTGCTGCGAGGTAAAGCTTTCGAACACCGGCACCAGCAGTTCGGCCAACGGTTCGGAGGTGACGCCCAGGGCTACATGGCCCTGGGGTTCGACCAGGGCACGGACGTCAGCCACGGCGCGGTCGCAGTCCATCAGGATGGCGCGGGCGTGGGCGATGAAGCGCTGGCCGGAGTCGCTGAGGCGGATGCCCTGGTTGGTGCGGTGCAGCAACGGGCCGCCGAGCTCGCGCTCCAGCGCCTGGACCGACTGGGTGAGGGTGCTTTGCGCGATGTTCAGTGCGCGGGCCGCAGCCCGGAAGCTGCCCATGTCGACCACGGAGCAGAAGGCGCGCAGGTGGGTCAGGGTCATTATTGTTCGAACTCCGCAGGGTGCGTGGGGGCCGTGCTTGATGCGGCCATGTTAGAGAGCGATCGAATTTGCCGTCAGTGCGCTTTTGCTGATCCCGATAGCTTTATTGGATCAGGTGTTTCCGGGCGAAGGGCCCGTTATGACCAGCGCAGCATGGCCTTTGCCGAACGATTTTGGCAGGGGTGCACGGCAAGTCTGCGATCAGCGTGATTGGCTATGCCACTCATGATCGGAATTTGTGTGCTTACGCAGCGACGCCACCTGAGACAGGATGCGCCAGGCATCGCTACCGGGCCTCGGGCGTACGTCACCCCAGAGCCACGGTCATAACAACAACAACGAGTTCCCGGATCGGGGCGCAACCTTTCATGACTCTGCCGCCGACTGCATTGGATCTCGAGCCCGAGGGGAATAACTTGAACAAGACTCTGATTCTGATGACTGGCCTGATGGCCTCCATCTGCGCCAACGCTCAGACACAAAACACCCTGAATGTCGCCCTCAACGCCGACATCCGCAGCACCCAGCCAGGCGTCAACCGCGACACCAACTCCGATGCGGTGGTGCTGCACCTGTTCGAAGGCCTGGTCGCCTTCCGCGAAGACGCAAGCGTCGGCCCGCTGCTGGCCAAGGAAGTCGTCACTTCCGACGACGGCCTGACCTACACCTTCAAGCTGCGCGACGGCGTCACCTTCCACAACGGCAAGCCGCTGACCTCCAAGGAAGTGCTCTGGACCTGGCAGCGCTACATGGACCCGGCCACCCAGTGGCGCTGCACCGCGTCGTTCGACGGCCACAGCGGCGCGAAGATCGTCGATATCAAGGCCCCGGACGCGCAGACCGTGGTCTTCACCCTCGACCAGCCCAACGCCCTGTTCCTGGCGAGCATGGCGCTGCCCGAGTGCGGTGGCAGCGGCATCATGCACCCCGACTCGGTGGTCAATGGTGAATGGACCACGCCGATCGGCACCGGCCCGTTCAAGCTGGCGACCTGGAAGCCGGGTCAATACGTTGACCTGGACCGTTTCGCCGAATACAAGGCGCGCGACGAGGCTGCCGATGGCTATACCGGCAACAAGTCGACCACCCTCGACCGCGTGCACATGACCATCATCCCGGATCCGGCCGCCGCCAAGGCTGCGCTGCTGTCGCGCAACGTCGACATGCTCAACGACGTCAGTGCCCTGGAAGCCAAGGAGCTCGAAGCGCTGCCTGGCGTGCGTATCTCGGCGAGCACCACCATGTCGACCAGCGCCGTGCTGTTCCAGACCAAGGACCCGCTGTTTTCCGACGTGCGCATGCGCCAGGCATTGGCCCACGCGCTGGACACCAGCACCATCGTCACCGCGCTGACCGAAGGCCGCTCCAAGCCCAACCCTTCGATGGTCGCCTTGGGCAGCCGTTACCACACCGCGGCGCAGGACAAGGGCTGGGGCTACTCGCCCGAAGAAAGCAAACGGCTGCTCAAGGAGGCCGGCTACAAAGGCCAGCCGATCCAGCTGATCACCAACAAGCGCTACCCGAACATGTTCGACATCGCCGTCTATGTGCAGGCCATGGCCAGCCAGGTCGGCCTGAACATCCAGTTGCAGACCATGGAATGGGGCACCCAGCTCGAGCGCTACCAGAGCGGTAACTACCAAGTGATGGTTTCCACCTATTCCGAGCGCCTGGACCCGGCGCTGAACTACGACGCTGCCGCCGGCGACAAGAGCAAGGAGCCGCGCAAGGTCTGGGATGACGCCAAGGCCCGCGAACTGATCGCCGAAGCCCGCCGCGAAGGCGAGCCGGCCAAGCGCCAGGCGCTGTTCGACGAGCTGCACAAGGACATGCTGCGCGACCTGCCGCTGATCCCGCTGTACAACGGCAATGCCATCACCGTGACCCGCGAGTACGTGCAGGGCCAGCGTCCATGGCCGGTGTCCAAGCCGCGCCTGTGGATGATCAGCCTCGATAACCAGGGGAAGAGCTGACATGTTTCGGTACATCCTTCAGCGGCTGGGCATGGCGATCCCGACCCTGCTGCTGATCGCGGTAGCGGTGTTCACCATCATTCGGCTGATTCCGGGCGACCCGGCCCTGCTGATGCTCGGTGACATGGCCGACGAACAGAGCCTGGCGAGCACTCGCCAGGCCCTGGGGCTCGACCAGCCGATGGCGGTGCAATTCGTGATCTGGTTCAAGGCCGTGCTCAGTGGCGACCTGGGCCATTCCATCACCACCCGCGAAGCAGTGCTGCCGATGATGCTCGAGCGCTTCGGCGTCAGCTCCAGCATCGTGCTGATCGCCGTGCTGCTCGCCAGCCTGATCGCGGTGCCCGCCGGCATGCTGGCGGCCTGGAAACAGAACGGTTCGCTCGACCTGTCGGTGGTGGCGGTGGCCACTCTGCTGCTGTCGATCCCGTCGTTCTGGCTGGGCCTGCTGCTGCTCTATGGTTTCGGCATCAAGCTGGGCTGGTTGCCGATCGTGGGCTACGTGAGCTTCGACCAGGACGCCTGGCAGTCGATGCGCTACATGATCCTGCCGGTGGCGACCCTGACCCTGGTGGAGATCGGTGCGATCACCCGCATGGCCCGGGCCAACGCCATCGAGGTGCTGCGCCTGGAATACATCACCCATGCCCGGGCCAAGGGCCTGTCGGAAAGCGCAGTGCTGTGGAAGCACGCCCTGCGCAACGCCTTCGCCCCGACCATGACCCTGATCGGGCTGATCCTAGGCAACTTGCTGGGCGGTATCGCGGTGCTGGAAACGGTGTTCACGTTGCCTGGCATCGGGCGCCTGATGGTCGATGCGATCTTCGGTCGCGACTATCCCGTGCTGCAGGGCTGCCTGTTGCTGGTCACCTTCATCTTCGTACTGGTCAACCTGCGGGTGGACCTGCTGTACCCACTGTTCGACCCAAGGGTGAAGCTATGAGCAAGCCTCAGACTCCGACCCTGTCCCCTGCGGACATGTCATCCACGCCGGCACCGCGCGCTCGTCGCCGTCGGCCGCTGCAACTGAACGCGCTGGTCGGCCTGACCCTGCTGGCGATCCTGACCCTGGTGGCCTTGCTCGGCCTGGTCTGGACGCCCCACGACCCGGTGCGCCTGGACCTGTTGACGCGCCTGCAGCCACCTTCGGCCGCGCACTGGCTGGGCACCGACGAATACGGCCGCGATGTGCTCAGCCGCCTGATGGTCGGCGCACACACCAGCCTGTGGGTGAGCCTGCTGACGGTGATCGTCGCGGTGACCTGCGGCACCATCCTCGGTTTGCTCGCCGGCTACCTGCGCGGCAACGTCGACCGGGTGCTGATGATGATCAACGACACCCTGCTGGCCTTCCCCGGGATTCTCATGGCGCTGGCGCTGATGGCGATCATCGGCCCGAGCCAGTACGGCATCATCCTGGCCCTGAGCATCGCCTACACGCCGTCGGTGGTGCGGGTGGTGCGCAGCAGCGTGCTGTCGTTGCGCGAGCGCGAGTTCGTCGAGGCCTCGCGGGTGATCGGCAACTCCGAGCTGTACACCATGTTGCGCCATGTCGCGCCCAATTGCGTGGCGCCGGTGTGTGTGATCGCCACCAGCATGTTCGGCTGGACCATCCTCGCCGAAAGCTCGCTGAGCTTCCTTGGCCTGGGCGTGCCGCCACCCGCTGCGACCTGGGGCAACATGCTTGCTGCCAGCCGTCCCTTCATTGCCTCCGCGGGCTGGCTGGGGCTGTTCCCCGGCATGTGCATTGCCCTTTCGCTGTTGGCCTTCAACCTTGCCGGCGACGCCCTGCGCGACCGCCTCGATCCGCGCATGAGGACGCTGCAATGAGCCAGATCCAACCCTTGCTGGCCGTCGAGGGCCTGAAGATCCGCGCCGGTGTCGATGGCCCGGTGGTGGTCGATGACCTGGCGTTCGACATCGCCCCGGGCCAGATCGTGGCGCTGGTGGGCGAGTCCGGCAGCGGCAAGACCATGGCCGCGCGCGCCGCCATCGGCCTGTTGCCGCCGCCGATGCGGGTATGCGGTGGCAGCATCCGCTTCCAGGACCAGGACCTGGGCAGCCTGAGCCCGCAAGCCCTGCGCGAGATTCGCGGGGCGAAGATCGGCATGGTGTTCCAGGAACCCATGGTGTCGCTCAACCCGGCACTGCGCATCGGCGAGCAGATGGCCGAAGGCATGCGCCTGCACACCGAGTTCGACGAGCAGACCATTCGCCAGAAATGCCTGCAGATGCTCGGCGACATCGGCATCCGCGACGCCGAGCGCTGCCTGCAGGCCTACCCTCACGAGTTTTCTGGCGGCATGCGTCAGCGCATCATGCTCGCCTCGGTGATGCTGCTGCGCCCGGCGCTGCTGATTGCCGACGAGCCGACCACCGCGCTCGACTGCCTGGCCCAGCTCGATGTGCTCAAGCTGATGCTCGAGCTGACCGCCAAGCAGGGCACCGCGGTGCTGTTCATCAGCCACGACCTGTCGCTGGTCGCACGCTATGCACACAAGGTGGTGGTGATGCGCAATGGCAAGGAGGTCGAGCAGGGCCCGATCGACCAGGTACTGCTCAACCCCCGTGCCGAGTACACCCGTCAGTTGCTCGAAGCGCTGCCCAGCCGTGGTGAGTTGCCGCCACTGCCGCAGGCCAACGCGCCGCTGTTGCAGATCGATGGCGTGCAGATCGCCTATCCCGGCCCGCGTCGGATGTGGCGCAAGAGCGAGGCGCGGCGCGTGGTGCATGGCGCCAACCTGCACATCGCGCCGGGCGAGACGCTGGCGCTGGTGGGCGGCAGTGGTTCGGGCAAGACTACCCTGGGTCGGGCCATCGTCGGGCTGGTCAAGCCCAGCGCTGGCGAGATCCGTTTCCAGGGCCACGACATTGCCCAGGCGGCCAATCGCAGCCATCGCCTGCAATGCCAGATGATCTTCCAGGACCCGTTCTCCTCGCTTAACCCGCGCATGAGCATTGGCCAGATTCTCGCCGAGCCGCTGCGCCACGTGCCGGACATGAGCCCGGCCCAGCGTCGCGCACGGGTGCTGGCGACGCTGAACGACATCAACCTGCCGGAGCGCCTGATCGACCGCTTGCCGCACGAGCTGTCCGGTGGCCAGCGCCAGCGTGTGGCAATCGGCCGGGCGCTGGTGCGCAGGCCCAGCCTGGTGGTGGCCGACGAGCCGATCTCGGCGTTGGACATGACCGTGCAGAAGCAGATCCTCGAGCTGTTCGAGCGCCTGCAGAAGCAGTACGGATTCGCCTGCCTGTTCATCTCCCACGATCTGGCAGCGGTGGAGCGCATCGCTCACCGGGTCGCGGTGATGTGCCAGGGCGATGTGGTGGAAATCGGGCCGCGCGACGAGATCTTCGATCGCCCTCAGCATGCCTATACCCGGCAATTGCTGGCAGCGTCGTGCCCGTTGGAGAAGCTCGAAGGTGGCGGTTTCAGGCTGCGCCAGACGCCTGCGAGGAGCTGATCCACAAACCTTGATTCACCTTCCTCGGATGGCGCCAACCCCCGGTTGAGCGCCCAGGGGGAAGTCATGCCTTCAAAACATCCAACAACGAAAAAAGCAAGAAGGTGGGGAGCACAGACATGAACCGAGATTTCAAGACAATCCTGATGGGCGCGAGCGTCGTCACGGTCCTTCCGGGGGCGGCCATGGCCGACTTCTTCAAGGACTCCAGCGCCAACCTGGATACCAAGAACTACTACTTCAACCGCGACTACCGCGAGGCCTCCAAGCAGTCCAAGCGTGACGAATGGGCGCAGGGTTTCACCTTCAACTTCATCTCCGGCTACACCCCAGGCACCGTCGGCTTCGGCCTGGATGTCACCGGCATGCTGGGCGTGAAGCTGGACTCCAGCCCCGACCGTTCCGGCACCGGCCTGCTGCCCAAGGGCAGTGACGGACGTGCCGCCGACGAGTACTCCAAGCTCGGCGTGGCCGGCAAGGTGCGCATCAGCAAGACCGAGCTGCGCGTCGGCGAGCAGGTGCCCAAGCTGCCGGTATTGCAGCCCAACACCAGCCGCCTGTTCCCGCAGACCTTCCAGGGCGCGACCGTCAGCTCCAAGGACATTTCCAACCTGACCTTGGGCCTGGGTCAGTTCGACCGCATGCGTGACCGCGAGTCGACCGACCGCGAAACCATGAGCATGACCGCCCAGAACGGCGCCTACAAAGCCGCCACCAGCAATCAGTTCCGCTACGCGGGCGGTGACTA
Organism: Pseudomonas sp. NBRC 111143; assembly: GCF_001320965.1. Lineage (NCBI taxonomy): Bacteria > Pseudomonadati > Pseudomonadota > Gammaproteobacteria > Pseudomonadales > Pseudomonadaceae > Pseudomonas > Pseudomonas sp. NBRC 111143. Next base: position 21,012 of record NZ_BCBT01000016.1, read on the forward strand.
CAACCTGCTGCCAGACCTGCAGCTGAGCTACTACTACGGCGAGCTCGAGCGCCTCTACCAGCAGCACTTCTTCGGCCTCAAGCATGCCTTCAAGTTCGGCCCCGGCACCGTGCGCAGCGAGTTGCGCTACTGGGATGCCGACAAGGACGGCGCAGGCCTGGCCGGCAAGGTCGACAACCGCGCGCTGAGCACCCGCTTCAGCTACGAGTGGGCTGGCCACAACTTCGGCGTGGGCTACCAGAAGCAGTACGGCGACACCCCGTTCCCGTATGTCGATGGCGCCAACACCTACCTGTTCACCGAGTATCAATTGGTCAACTTCTCGCAGACCAACGAGCGTGCCTGGCATGCCCGCTACGAGTACGACTTCGCCGCCCTCGGCGTGCCGGGCCTGACCTTCGGCATGCGCTACGCCCAGGGCTGGGGGATCGAAACCACCAAGCTGGTCGGCGAGCAGGGCCGTGAGTGGGAGCGCGACCTGGATATCGGCTACGTGGTGCAGTCCGGCCTGGTCAAGGGCTTGTCCTTGCGCTGGCGCAACGCCCAGCTCAACTCCAGCTATGCCAACGACATCAACGAGAACCGCTTCATCGTGGGGTACACCTGGGCGCTCTGGTAGCGCCGGGTTTCCTGCGGGAGGTGGCTTGCCTTCTGCTTCATGAACGACGCCGCCCGCGGCCATGGAATTCTGTATGAAACGAATCGCACATCCACTGCTCACTGCCACCCACGGCACCCAACGCGAGATCGTCAGCGAGCACTTTGGGCCGGACGTCTACACCAGGAAGGTGTACATCCAGGCCTGCCTGCACGCCGACGAAACGCCGGCGATGCTGGTCGCCACCGACCTGCGCCAGCGCCTGTTGGCGCTGGAGGCGGCTGGCCGGCTGACGGCACAGATCGTCCTGGTGCCGGTGGCCAACCCGGCAGGGCTCGCCCAGTTCGTCATGGGCGCGCCGAGCGGACGTTTCGAACTGGCCAGCGGGCGCAACTACAACCGTGATTTTCCCTTCCCGCTCGAGGCGATCCTGCAGCGGGTGGAAGGGGAACTCACCGACGATGCCCAGCACAACCTCAAGGCTGTGCGCGCCGCCTGGCAGCAAAGCCTGGAGGCGATCGCCCCGCGCGATGAAATGGCGTCGTTGCAGCGTCGGCTGATGCTGCTGGCACACGATGCCGACCTGGTCCTGGACCTGCACTGCTCGCGTGAGGCGGTGATGCACCTGTACACCTCCGAATGGAGCTGGGAGCAGGTCGAGCCGCTGGCCCGCTACATTGGCGCGAAGGCTTCGCTGCTGTCGGTGGACTCCCAGGCGCTGTCGTTCGACGAGGCGCTGAGCCTGATCTGGTGGCGCCTGCGCGAGCGTCTGCAAGGCGCCTATCCGATCCCGCTGGGCAATGCCTGCGTGACCGTCGAGCACCGTGGCCAGCGCGACGTCGATAGCGCCCTGGCGCAACAGGATGCTGGCGCCATCATCGACTACCTGTGCCATGCCGGCTTCATCAGCGGCGAGCCGACAGCGCTGCCGGAACTTCGGTGGCCGGGCACCCCGCTGGCTGGTAGCGAGCAGTTCATCGCCCCGGTCGGTGGCGTGCTGGTGCACCGCGTTGCCCTGGGCGCCCAGGTGCAGCCGGGCGAACCGATGTTCGACCTGATCGACCCGCTCAGCGGCGAGGTGACCACGGTCCGCAGCGCCACCGCTGGCGTGTTGTACATGCGCCGCGACGTGCGCTTCGTGCGCCCTGGCGATCCGCTGGGACGCGTCACCGGCACCACCCCCATTCGCACCGGCAAGCTGCTCAGCGCCTGATCAGGAGTTTTCATGAACATCACCCGTATCATCGACCGTGAACAGCGCTTCGGCGCCAACAATTACTCGCCGCTGCCGGTGGCCATCAGCCGTGCCCAGGGTGTCTGGGTCGAGGACTGCGACGGCAAGCGCTATCTGGACATGATGTCGGCCTACTCGGCGGTCAGCCATGGCCACGCCCACCCGCGCATCGTCGCTGCCGCCATCGCGCAGTTGCAGAAGGTCAGCGTGGTATCGCGAGCCTTCCACTCCGAAACCCTCGGTCACTTCCTCGAAGCCCTGTGCGAGATCGCAGGCTTCGAGGCCGCCTTGCCGATGAACAGCGGTGCCGAGGCGGTGGAGACCGCGATCAAGGCCGCGCGTCGCTGGGGCTATCGGGTCAAGGGCATCGCCCGTGACAAGGCGCGTATCGTCACTGCCACCGACAACTTCCATGGTCGCACCACTACCATCGTCGGGTTCTCCACCGAGCCGCAGTACAGGGATGGCTTCGGCCCGTTCAGCGACGGTTTCGACACGGCGACCTTCGGCGATATCGATAGCTTCCGTGCAGCCATCGGTCCGGATACCTGCGCCGTGCTGATCGAGCCGATCCAGGGCGAGGCCGGCATTCGCGTGCCGCCACAAGGGTTCCTGCGTCAGTTGCGCGAGCTGTGCGACGCCACCAACACCCTGCTGATTCTTGACGAGATCCAGTCCGGCCTTGGGCGTACCGGCAAGACCTTCGCCTTCGAGCACGAGGGCATTCGCCCGGATGGCCTGATCGTCGGCAAGGCGCTGGGCGGCGGGATCCTGCCGGTCTCGGCGTTCATCGCCGACCATGCGCTGATGGACCTGTTCGATGCTGGCAGCCATGGTTCGACCTTCGGCGGCAATCCGCTGGCGGCAGCGGTAGGCCTGGAGGCGCTGCGCGTGCTGGAAGACGAGCAACTGGCGCACAACAGTGCCGAGCTTGGCGCCTACCTGCAACAGCGCTTGCGTGAGATGGCCGTGCCGTTCGTGCGTGATATCCGTGGCCGTGGGCTGTGGGTCGGGATCGAGCTGGATCGCCCTGCGCGGCCATACTGCGAGGCACTGATGGCGCTGGGCGTGCTGGCCAAGGAAACCCACGAGACCGTGCTGCGCATCGCGCCGCCGCTGTGCATCAGCCGCGAGGAGCTGGACTGGGGGCTGGAGCGCATCCAGCAGGTGCTGCTGGGCTGAGGTACCGACCCTGTCGCGGGGGCCTCCGTCCTTTGTGGGAGCGACGGTTCGGCGCCCCGACTTGTCCGCAACGAGGCCCGCTCAGGCAGGCACATTGTCCAGGGTGCTGCCATCGCGGCTCAGCGCCGCCAGCACCACCGCGGTGGCAGCGGTACGGGTTTCCACCCCCAGCTTGATGTACACATGCTCCAGGTGCTTGTTCACGGTGCGTGGGCTCAGGTCGAGGATGGTACCGATGTCGCGGTTGGTCTTGCCGCAGGCCACCCAGCGCAGCACCTCGACTTCGCGTCCGGTCAACTGGAAACGCGCCGACAGCAACCGGCTGGCCGGCGCATCGTCCAGGCTCAGGGTCGCAGGCTGCGAGGCTGCGCGTGCCGACAGCAACGAGCGAGAGGTGCGCAGATGGGCGGCAACGCGGGCCAATACTTCGTCGATGCGGATCGGCTTGGTCACGTAGTCGCTGCCACCGACTTCGAAGCCTTGCACCACATGTGCGCTTTCGGTGAGGGCGGTCATGAACAGCACCGGGATGTCGCTGCTGGCGGGCTGCGCCTTGATGCGCCGGCAGGTCTCGAAACCGTCCAGGCCCGGCATCATCGCATCGAGCAGGATCAGGTCCGGGCGTCGGCGTTCGATGCGGTTCAGTGCGCTCAGGCCATCGAGGGCGACCAGCACCATGTGTCCGGCGTCGTTGAGGGCGTCGGACAACAGCGCGAGGTTGTCCGGGGTGTCGTCTACGATCAGCACGACGCCAGGTTCAGGGGCGGTGGTCAGCGCATTCATCTTCGGCCTCCTTGAGGGTGCGGGTGAGTTCGTCCAGGCGAAATTGCCGCAGCAGCGGGCGTAGCGTGTCGAGGAAGGCTGCCGTCTCGGGCGCCTCGGCCTGGATTGCATCGAGCCGGGCCTTGATGCCATGCACATGGCCGATGGCGCTGAGCTCGCCCAGGGCCACCAGTTCGGCGTAGGCCGGCAACACGCGATGCGTGCAGGCGCCTGTGGCCTGGCGGCGGCGCCACTGCAGGCCGAGCTGGCGCTGGATGCGCTCGAGCAGGTCGGGGGTGCGCACAGGCTTTGCCAGGTAGTCGTTGCAGGTGCTGGCCAGGGCGCGCTCGTCGTTGAGGGCGTTGGCCGAGATGACGATGATCGGAGCCTTGGACAAGGCGTTGCGACGGATCAGCCGACTGGTGTCCCAGCCATCCATGCCGGGCATCGACAGGTCCATGAGGATCAGGTCCGGGCCGAGCAGGGCGACCTGGCGGATCGCTTCATGGCCATTACTGGCCTGCACCACCTCGAACCCCAGCGGCGTGAGCATGCCGCTGAGCACCTTGCGGTGGTCGACGTGGTCGTCCACCACCAGCACGCGCTGCGGGGGGCCGTCGTAGCCGATGATGTCGTGGGCCACGTGCACCACCGCCTGCGGTGCGCGCACCTGGGGCAGATAGAGGCGCACCTGGAAGCAGGTGTCTTTGTCCCGCTCGCTGCGCACCTGCAGTTCGCCGCCCATCAGCGAGGTGAGCATGCGGGTGATGGTCAGGCCCAGGCCAACCCCCTTGTCCTGGCGCATCAGGTCGCCGCGCTCGAATGGCTGGAAGAGTCGCTCGAGCTGGCCAGGGTCGATGCCGATGCCGGTGTCGATGATTTCGAAGGTCGCAGTTTCGCGCAGGTAGCCCACACGCAGACGCACTTCACCGCTGTCGGTGAAGTTGACCGCATTGCCGAGCAGGTTGATGAGGATCTGCCGCACTCGTTTCTCGTCGCCGCGTACCACCGCCGGTAGCGCACCGAGCGGCTCCAGGTGAAAGCGCAGGCCTTTGTCGCGTGCTTGCGGGGTGAACATCAGCTCCAGGTCGTGGAGTAGTTCGGGGAAGGGGATCTCGGTCTGCTCCAGGCGCAGCTTGCCGGCCTCGATCTTGGCCACGTCGAGCAGGCCGTCGATCAGCGACAACAGGTGCGAGCCGCTGCGCAGGATGGTCGCCAGAGCATCCTGGTGCTGGGCCGGCATGGCCGCGTCACGCTGCAGGACCTGGGTGAAACCGAGGATGCTGTTGAGCGGCGTGCGCAGCTCGTGGGACAACCCGGTGATGTAGCGGCTCTTGGCCGCATTGGCGGCCTCGGAGGCTTCCTTGGCGTCCTGCAGGGCCTGGTCGGTGACCCGGTGCGCGGCGATCTCCTGCATCAGCAATTGGGTCTGGCGGTTCGACTCTTCCTGGGCCACGTGGCGGCTCTCGCGGGTCAGCACGGTCCACCAGGCGAGGATCGCCGCCAGCACCGACAGCACCAGAAAGGCCTTGAAGAACGCTTGTTGCAGGGTGGCCTGGGCCGAGACGGGCAGGGCCTGCGAGGCCTGGCCGTAGATCAGTGCCAGGGCGCCGCTGAGCAGCAGGATCAACACCAGCAGCAGGCCGAGATAGTGCATCAGGCGCGTGTGCAGGCGCGGCAGTTCGGTGTTGGGCAGCAGCCAGCGCAGCAGGCTCTCGAACTGTGCCGACAGCCGTGCCTGTGGAGGTTTGCAGCGGTCGCCACAACGGGCGTCCAGCGAACAGCACAACGAGCAGATCGGCGTAGCGTAGGCTGGGCAGAACGCCAGGTCGGCGCTTTCGAACGGGTTGCTGCACAGGCCGCAGGTGACCTGGGTGAGCGGTGTCAGAGGCTGCAACTGCAGCGGGTCGCTGCTGCGGGCGATGTAGTAGCGGCTGCGCGTGAGCACCGCCAGCACGGGGGTCGCCAGCAGCGCCGTGGCCAGGGCGATGAGCGGCGGTGCGGCCTGGGCCAGGGCGCCGAACAGGCCGACGTGGGCGAGCATGGACAGCAGTGAGGCAATCAGCATCGAACCGACGCCCACCGGGTTGATGTCGTACAGGTGCGCGCGTTTGAACTCGATGTGTTTCGGTGACAGCCCCAGGGGTTTGTTGATCACCAGGTCGGCGACCACCGAGCCGATCCAGGCCGTGGCGATATTGGCGTAGAGCCCGAGTACCTGCTCGATGGCATCGAACACGCCCAGTTCCATCAGCATCAGGGCGATCGCCACGTTGAACACCAGCCATACCACGCGCCCAGGGTGGCTGTGGGTGACCCGGGCGAAGAAGTTCGACCAGGCCAGGGAGCCGGCGTAGGCGTTGGTCAGGTTGATCTTCATCTGCGAGACGAACACGAACAGCACCATCGCCCCCAGTGCCCACTCCGGTGAGGCGAACACGTAATGAAAGGCCACCAGGTACATCTGCGTGGGTTCGGCGGCGTGTTCGATGGGGATTTCGTGCTGCAGGGCAAGAAACGCCAGGAAGGCGCCGCCGGCCATCTTCAGGGCGCCGGGGACGATCCAGCCGGGGCCGGCACACAGCAGTGCGGCCCACCAGCGCTTGCGGTTGGCCGCGGTCTTCTCGGGGAGAAAGCGCAGGTAGTCGACCTGCTCGCCGATCTGCGTCACCAGCGACAGCGCCACGGTACAGGCGGCGCAGAACGCCAGCAGATTGAAATCGCCGCCGCTGGCGCTACGGCCCTGGAAGCTGGTCCAGTCGCTGAAGGCCTGGGGGTTCTTCAGCAGCACGAACAGGTAGGGCAGCACCAGCAGCACCAACCACAGGGGTTGGGTCCACAGTTGCAGGCGGCTGATCAGGGTCACGCCATAGGCGACCAGCGGAATCACCAGCAGCGAGCAGATGACATAGGCGAAGGCCAGCGGGATGTGGAAGTACATCTCCAGGGCCAGGGCCATGATCGCCGCTTCCAGGGCGAAGAACAGGAAGGTGAAGCTGGCATAGATCAGCGAGGTGATGGTCGAGCCGATGTAACCGAAGCCGGCGCCCCGGGTCAGAAGGTCCATGTCCACACCGTAGCGGGCGGCGTAGTAGCTGATGGGCAGGCCGGTGAAGAAGATCACCAGGCTCGCCGCCAGGATCGCCCAGAAGGTGTTGGTGAAGCCATAGCTCAGCGCCAGTACCCCGCCGATCGCTTCCAGGGCCAGGAACGACACCGCGCCCAGGGCGGTGTTGGCGATGCGGGTTTCCGACCATTTGCGAAACGACTTGGGGGTGTAGCGCAGGGCGTAGTCCTCCATGGTCTCGTCGGCGACCCAGCGGTTGTAGTCGCGGCGGATCTTGGCGATGCGCTGGGTACCGGGGGCTGGCACGGTGAGGTGGCTCCTGCGGTGGTGGCGGTCCGTGCCTGGCGGGTGTGGTTGGGAATCGAGCAAGTTTCATGCCCTGGGATTGTCGGAGCCGCTACCACAGGGCGCGCGCTGATCGTTCAATACCCTGGTGGCCTGTTCGCGGGTAAACCCGCGAAGAGGCCGGCATTGACCCACAAAGACAGTCGCCCCGGCATCCTGCCCCATGCTGGTGCAATTCACCCTACGTCAAATGACGTACGCCGCTACGTCAGGCTGCGTATACCTGTCGCTGTCGTGCAGCTCCATGCTGGTGCCACCACCGCATAGGAGTAGCAGCATGGAACCACGATTGATCCGCACCAAAGGTCTGTTGCCGCGCCGCCTGGCGCTGGGCGCCGCCGCGCTGTCGTTGCTGGCGGCGAGCGTGTTCAGCCAGGGCGCACTGGCCGACGAGGCCAATAGCACCGGCCTGGCCGTCACTGCCACCGAAGTCACGGTCGGCCAGTTGCATTCGGCCACCGGCACCATGGCGATTTCCGAAACCGGTTCGATCCAGGCCGAGCGCCTGGCCATCGAGCAGATCAACGCCGCAGGCGGCGTGCTGGGTCGGCAGATCAAGGTGGTTCAGGAAGACGGCGCCTCCGATTGGCCGACCTTCGCCGAAAAAGCCAAGAAGCTGCTGGTCAACGACAAGGTCGCCACGGTGTTTGGCTGCTGGACCTCGGCCTCGCGCAAGGCCGTGCTGCCGATCTTCGAGAAAGAGAACGGCTTGCTGTACTACCCGACCTTCTACGAAGGCCTGGAACAGTCCAAGAACGTCATCTACACCGGCCAGGAGGCGACCCAGCAGATCCTCGCCAGCCTCGACTGGATCGCCAAGACCAAGGGCGCCAAGACCTTCTACCTGGTCGGTTCGGACTACATCTGGCCACGCACCTCGATGAAGATCGCGCGCAAGCACATCGAGAACGTGCTGCACGGCACGGTGGTCGGCGAGGACTACTACCCACTGGGCAACACCCAGTTCGGCTCGCTGATCAACAAGGTCAAGCTGAAGAAGCCCGACGTGGTGTTCGCCGCCGTGGTCGGTGGCTCCAACGTGGCCTTCTACAAGCAACTCAACGCCGCCGGCGTGAACGCGGCCAAGCAGACCCTGCTGACCCTGTCGGTGACCGAGGACGAACTGCTGGGGATCGGCGGCGAGAACATGGCCGGTTTCTACGCCTCGATGAAGTACTTCCAGAGCCTCGACAACCCCAACAACAAAGCCTTCGTCGAGGCCTTCAAGGCCAAGTACGGCAAGGACGCGGTGATCGGCGACGTGACCCAGGCCGCCTACCTCGGCCCATGGCTGTGGAAGGCCGCGGTGGAGAAGGCCGGCAGCTTCGACGTCGACAAGGTGGTCGCCGCCTCGCCAGGCATCGAGCTCACCACTGCACCGGAAGGCTACGTGAAGGTGCACGAGAACCATCACCTGTGGAGCAAGACGCGCATCGGCGAAGTGCAGCCCAACGGCCAGTTCAAGGTGGTCTACGAGTCCGACCTGATCGAGCCGAACCCCTTCCCCAAGGGCTACCAGTAATCCCTCGGCCCTCGCCCTGGCATGCCGGGGCGCGGCGCTCCCATCCCACAGCAGGAGACCATCATCATGGAATGGCTATCGGAATTTGGTGCCATCGCGGCGATGCAGGGGTTCAACGGCCTGTCCGTGTTCTGCGTGCTGCTGTTGATGGCACTGGGGCTGGCGATCATCTTTGGCCAGATGGGGGTCATCAACATGGCCCACGGCGAGTTCCTGACCATCGGCGCCTACACCACCTACGTCTGCTCCAGCCTGACCAGCCACTTCGCCCCGGGCTTCCAGCCGTACTACTTTTTCTTCGCCATCGCCCTGTCGTTCCTGGTCGCCGGTGCCATCGGCTGGCTGGTGGAGTGGGCGATGATCAGCCGCTTGTACAAGCGCCCGCTCGATACGCTGCTGGCGACCTGGGGCCTGTCGCTGGTCATGCAGCAGACCTTCCGTTCGGTGTTCGGCGCCCGTGAGGTCAGTGCGACGCCGCCGGATTGGCTGATGGGCTCGTTCAACCTCACCGACGCCATCGAGATTCCGCGCAACGGCCTGTTCATGATCGCCCTGACCGTGTTGCTGACGGCGGCCATCTTCGTGCTGCTGTATCGCTCACGCTGGGGCCTGCATGTGCGCGCCACGGTGCAGAACCGCCTGATGAGCCGGGCGGTGGGCATCAACACGCGCAAGGTCGACCGCATGACGTTCGCCCTGGGTTGCGGCGTGGCCGGGGTGGCCGGCGCGGCCTTCACCACCATTGGCTCCACTGGCCCCACCTCGGGCGCGCAGTACATCGTCGACACCTTCCTGGTGGTGGTCTTCGGCGGCGCGCAGAGCCTGTTCGGGACCATGGCCTCGGCCTTCGTCATCGCCCAGACCCAATCGATCTCGGAGTTCTTCCTCAGCGGCTCGATGGCCAAGGTGCTGACCCTCTCCGGGGTGATCCTGATCCTGATGCTGCGCCCGCAAGGGTTGTTCTCCATCAAAGTGCGCAAGTAGAGGCGAGCCGATGAACGTTCTGGACAAGATGCTGGCAGGCAAGCCCAACCTGCTGGGCGTGGCGCTGCTGGCGCTGCTGATTTTCGTGGTGTTCCCGCTGACCCTGGACGCCTTCCGCCTGAACATGGTGGGCAAGTACCTGACCTATGCCTTCGTTGCCGTGGGCCTGGTGTTGTGCTGGGGCTACGGCGGCATCCTCAGCCTGGGGCAGGGGGTGTTCTTCGGCGTGGGCGGGTACTGCATGGCGATGTTTCTCAAGCTTGAAGCCTCCGACCCGGTCAGCACCAAGATCCAGACCACGCCGGGCATCCCCGACTTCATGGACTGGAACCAGCTCACCGAGCTGCCGCTGTTCTGGGTGCCGTTCAACAGCTTCGGTTTCACCCTGCTGGCGGTGATCCTGGTGCCGGTGCTGCTGGCCTTCGTGATTGGCATGGCGCTGTTCAAGCGGCGGGTGGGCGACGTGTACTTCTCCATCGTCACCCAGGCCATCGCGCTGATCGTCACCGTGCTGATCATCGGCCAGCAGGGCCTGACCGGTGGCGTCAACGGCATCACCGACCTCAAGACCCTGATGGGCTGGGACCTGCGTACCGACAGCGCCAAGCTGATCCTGTACTTCATCAACGCCGCGCTGCTGTTCGGCTGCATCTTCATTGGCCGCTTCGTGCTGAGGTCCAAGCTGGGCCGGCTGTTGATGGCGATGCGCGACAAGGAGGAGCGGGTCCGGTTCTCCGGTTACGACGTGGCGACCTTCAAGATCTTCGTGTTCTGCATCGCTGCGGCGTTCTCGGCCATTGGCGGGGCGATGTTCGCCCTGCAGGTCGGCTTCATGTCGCCCTCGTTCGTCGGCATCGTGCCTTCTATCGAGATGGTCATCTTCACCGCTGTCGGCGGGCGCATGTCACTGCTGGGCGCGGTGTATGGCGCGCTGCTGGTGAACTACGGCAAGACCTACTTTTCCGAGTCGCTCCCCGAGCTGTGGTTGTACCTGATGGGCGGGCTGTTCATCGCCGTGGTCATGTACTTCCCCAACGGCCTGGCCGGGCTGTGGGACAGCAACGGGCGCCAGGCCCTGGCACGTTGGCTGCGACGTACACCACGACCGGCACCTGTACCCGAGGCCGTGGCGCCGGCGAGCCGTCCTGGCACACCGAGCGTTGCACCTGAACCTGCTTCCATGGAGACCCAGCCATGAGCCCCATCGGTTTCGAGATGAAGAAACCGGTCCTGGCCATCGAGGGCCTGACCGTATCCTTCGACGGCTTCAAGGCCGTGGACAACCTCAACCTGTACATCGACCGCAACGAGGTGCGCGTGGTGATCGGCCCCAACGGAGCCGGCAAGACCACGGTCCTCGACCTGATCTGCGGCAAGACCCGCGCCACCAGCGGCAGCATCCTGTTCGACGGCAAGGAGCTGACCCGCATGCGCGAGTTCAACATCGTGCGCGCCGGGGTCGGGCGCAAGTTCCAGAACCCGTCGATCTACGAAAACCTCACGGTGTTCGAGAACCTCGAGATGTCGTATCCGGCCGGGCGCAAGGTGTTCGGCGCGCTGTTCTTCAAGCGCAGTGCGGCGGTCGTGGCGCGGGTCGAGGAGGTGGCGCGGGAGATCTTTCTCGGTGACCTGCTCGAGCAGCAGGCCGACCTGCTGTCCCACGGCCAGAAGCAATGGCTGGAGATCGGCATGCTGCTGATGCAGGACCCGGACCTGCTGATGCTCGACGAGCCGGTCGCCGGTATGAGCGTAGGTGAGCGGGTACAGACCGCCGAGCTGCTCAAGCGCATCAGCCAGGGCCGGTCGGTGCTGGTCATCGAGCACGACATGGAGTTCGTCAAGAGCATCGCGCACAAGGTCACCGTGCTGCACCAGGGCAAGGTCCTGGCCGAAGGCAGCATGGAGGCGGTGCAGAACAACCCGAAGGTCGTCGAAGTCTATCTGGGCCACTGAGGAAGCCGGCATGTTCAACGTCAAGCAACTGTCCTGTGGCTACGGCCAGAGCCAGATCCTCCACGACCTCGACCTGGCGGTGGCCAGGCGCGAAATCGTCGCCGTGATGGGGCGTAACGGCATGGGCAAGACTACGCTGTTCAAGAGCCTGATGGGGCTGCTGCCACAGTGGCGCGGCCAGGTCAGCGTCGATGGCCGGGAAGTCTCCGGCCTGGACACCCATGAACGGGTCGAGCACGGCATTGCCTACGTGCCCCAGGGACGGATGATCTTCCCCAGCATGACCGTGCTGGAAAACATCCAGACCGGTCTGCCTGCCTCGGCCAAGGGCCAGGTGCCCGAGGACCTCTATGCACTGTTTCCGGTGCTTCATGACATGCGCGCACGCAAGGGCGGCAACCTCTCCGGCGGACAACAGCAGCAGTTGGCGATTGCCCGTGCCCTGGCGACCAACCCCAAGGTGCTGCTGCTCGATGAACCGACCGAGGGCATCCAGCCGTCGATCATCAAGGACATCGCCCGCGCCCTGAAAGAGATCCGCGACCTGCGCGACCTGACCATCGTGGTCTCCGAGCAGGTGCTGTCGTTCACCCTCGAGATTGCCGACCGCTTTTTGGTGATCGAGAAGGGCCGCTTCGTGATCGAGGAGACCCGCGCCAACGTCGACGAAGCCACCATCAGCCGTTACCTCTCGGTGTAGCGGGCCTGCTACGTCATCCGACGTATTGGCCGATCCGCACCTGCGTTCAAGACTGTCAGCAATGCACTAAACCTTACTGTCCAGGAGCTTTGCCATGACCGATACCCTGATCAAAGTCGACCTCAACCAGCCCGCCACCGAAAACGAGCAGATCCACAACCGCTGGCACCCGGACATCCCCATGGCTTGCTGGGTCAAGCCGGGCGATGACTTCATCCTCGAGACCTACGACTGGACCGCCGGGGCGATCAAGAACAACGACGATGCCTCGGATGTGCGCGATGTCGACCTGTCGACCGTGCATTACCTGTCCGGCCCGGTGGGCGTGCAGGGCGCCGAGCCGGGTGACCTGCTGGTCGTCGACCTGCTCGACATCGGCGCCAAGGCCGACTCGATGTGGGGCTTCAACGGCTTCTTCTCGCGGCAGAACGGCGGCGGTTTCCTCACCGATCACTTCCCCAGCGCACAGAAGGCGATCTGGGATTTCAAGGGTATGTTCACCAGCTCCCGGCACATCCCTGGGGTGAATTTCGCCGGCCTGATCCACCCCGGGCTGATCGGTTGCCTGCCAGACCCGGTGATGCTCGCCGCCTGGAACCGCCGCGAGCAGGAACTGATCGACACCAACCCCACCCGCGTACCGCCGCTGGCCAACCCGCCGCTGGCCGCCACCGCGCACATGGGCAAGCTCAAGGGCCAGGCCCGTGACGATGCCGCCGCCACCGGCGCGCGCACCGTGCCGCCGCGCGAGCATGGCGGCAACTGCGATATCAAGGACCTGTCGCGGGGCTCGAAGATTTTCTTCCCGGTGTACGTCAAGGGTGCCGGGCTGTCGGTGGGCGACCTGCACTTCAGCCAGGGCGATGGCGAGATTACCTTCTGCGGCGCCATCGAGATGGCCGGCTGGGTGCACATGAAAGTCGAGCTGATCAAGGGCGGCATGGCCAAGTACGGCATCAGGAACCCGGTATTCAAGCCCAGCCCGATTACCCCGAACTACAAGAACTACCTGATCTTCGAGGGCATCTCGGTGGATGAAAGCGGCCAGCAGCACTACCTGGACGTCAACGTCGCCTATCGCCAGGCTTGCCTGAACGCCATCAATTACCTGACCAAGTTCGGCTATTCCCCGGCCCAGGGCTACGCCTTGCTGGGCTCGGCGCCGGTGCAGGGGCACATCAGCGGCGTGGTGGACATCCCCAACGCCTGCGCCACCCTGTGGCTGCCGACCGAGATCTTCGATTTCGACATCAATCCCAGCGCCAGCGGCCCGACCAGTCACCTGGACGGCAGCGTCGATCTGCCGATCGCCCCGGACCTGTAAGGAGGCGCCGCCATGCCGACCTACGAATATGCCTGCCCCGAGTGCGGCACCTTCAGCATGCTGCGACCGATCGCCCAGCGCCACGAGCCGTGCCAGTGCCCGTATTGCGGCACGGCCGCCGGCGGATTGCAGGTATCGGCGCCGGCACTGGCCACCCTGTCCGCCAGCCAGCGCCAGGCCATCGCCACCAACGAACGCAGCGCCCATGCGCCGCAGACCGTCGCCGAGTACCAGCAGCGGCGCCATCCGGCCGGCTGTGGTTGTTGTTCGCCAAGCAAGGCGGTGGAGCCGACCAAGGCCAACCCACTCGGCCTCAAGAGCAAGACCGGGCCGCGGCCCTGGATGATCAGCCACTGAACGAGGTTCGTTTTCATGCGCCACGGCGATATTTCCAGCAGCCCCGACACCGTCGGCGTTGCTGTCGTGAACTACAAGATGCCGCGCCTGCACAGCAAGGCCGAAGTCATCGATAACGCCCGCAAGATCGGCGAAATGATCAAGGGCATGAAGCAGGGGTTGCCAGGCATGGACCTGGTGGTCTTCCCCGAGTACAGCACCATGGGCATCCTCTACGACCACGACGAGATGATGGCCACTGCCGCGAGCATACCGGGCGAGGAAACTGCGATCTTCTCGGCGGCCTGCCGCGAGGCCAACACCTGGGGGGTGTTTTCCCTGACCGGCGAGCGTCACGAGGAACACCCGCACAAGGCGCCGTACAACACCCTGGTGCTGATCGACAACCAGGGGCAGATCGTCCAGCGCTATCGCAAGTGCATCCCCTGGTGCCCCATCGAGGGCTGGTACCCGGGCGATCGCACCTATGTCTGCGACGGCCCCAAGGGCATGAAGATCAGCCTGATCATCTGCGACGACGGCAACTATCCGGAGATCTGGCGCGATTGCGCGATGAAGGGTGCCGAACTGATCGTGCGCTGCCAGGGCTACATGTACCCGGCCAAGGAGCAGCAGGTGCAGATGTCCAAGAGCATGGCCTGGGCCAACAACTGCTACGTTGCGGTGGCCAACGCCGCGGGGTTCGATGGCGTGTACTCGTACTTTGGCCATTCGGCGATCATCGGCTTCGATGGCCGTACCCTGGGGGAGTGTGGTGAAGAGGAGATGGGTATCCAGTACGCCCAGTTGTCGATCTCGCAGATCCGCGATGCACGTGCCAACGACCAGTCGCAGAACCACCTGTTCAAGTTGCTGCACCGCGGCTACACCGGGGTGTTCGACTCTGGCGACGGTGACAAGGGCGTGGCCGACTGTCCCTTCGAGTTCTACCGCACCTGGGTACTGGATGCGCAGAAAGCCCAGGAGAATGTCGAGCGCATCACCCGGCGTACGGTCGGCGTAGCCGATTGCCCGGTGGGGCAGTTGCCCCACGAAGGCCAAGAACGCAGCGTGGGTTGAGGCATGTCGTCTCTGCAGGCGTGTGCGCCGGTCTCGCGTTTCGTGTTCGAGCCGCAGCAGGTGATGAGCCTGCTGCGCCAGCGTATCGTCGGCCAGGAGGTGGCGCTGGCGGCCGTGGAGGCGCAGCTCAAGGTGCTCAAGGCCGACATCAGCGACCCTGGGCGCCCGCTCGGCGTGAACCTGTTCATGGGCCCGACCGGGGTCGGCAAGACCGAGATCGTGCGCCTGCTCGCCCAGGCCATCCATGGCCGCCCCGACGCGTTGTGTCGCATCGACATGCAGACCCTGGCCCAGGAGCATTACGCCGCGTCGTTGACCGGGGCGCCGCCGGGCTACGTGGGCAGCAAGGAAGGCATCAGCCTGTTCGACGAGACACTGATTGCCGGCAGCTACAGCCGCCCTGGCATCGTGTTGTTCGATGAATTGGAAAAAGCCAGCGACCAAGTGCTGCGCAGCCTGCTGGGCATCCTCGAAAGCGGCCGCCTGACCCTGGCGGGCGGCACCCGCACCCTGGACTTTCGCAACAGCCTGATTTTCATGACCAGCAACGTGGGGGCGCGTGAGGCCGGGCGGCGGATGCGTCGGGGATGGCGGCGATGGCTGGCGCTGTTCGGCGAGTCCGAGGCGCAGGTGCTCGAGCGCGCGCTGCACCAGCGTTTCGAACCGGAGTTTCTCAATCGCATCGACCGCATCCTCATGTTCGAGCGCATCGAAGGGCGCTGGCTGGAAGCGTTGCTGGATATCGAGTTGGCCAGGCTGGCGCAGCGCCTGGGGCCTCAGCGCCGCGTGCAGTTGGACGAGTCGGCGCGGGCCTGGCTGATCGCTGGGCACGACGTACGTTTCGGGGCCAGGGCCCTTGGGCGACGCGTGCGGGTGATGCTGGAGCCGGCGATTGCCGACTGTCTGCTGGACGCTGACGGGAAAGGGGATATGAAGGTGACACTGCGCGGCGAACGGCTACTGGTCACGCGCTGCGCCTGAGCAGGGGCAGGGCCGTGGTAGCGAGCCCACCCGCGTAGCAGACAACGCGAAGGGCAAGGATTGCGCGCTGGATTTCGGGCAGTAAAAAGCCGGCTTGTGGCCGGCTCTCGGGGACGGGCTTGGCTAATTTTTGGTAAGCCGCAACCGCCTTAACAGGTTGGCCATCGAGGCCTGAAAAAGATGACAAACGGCCGTGTGGGGCGTTGTCAGGTGCTCTGGGATGCGGCTTTTGCCGACCCTCAGCTAAATGTGCCGCGTAGCATACTAGGGCTCGCCAGGGATGCCCAGCGAAAATTGGCACCGGGTGTTTCATACGGGGCGCTGACGGCTGAACCACGACCACCAGAATACCCAACCCAGTACCTGCATGCCCTGGGCGTGGCGCTGGGCCGGGGTGTAGCGCTCGACGGCGTAGTTGCGTCGGTCGTGGCTGTGCAGGCACAGCGTGCCGTTCTGGCTCAGGCTGAGGCTGTGCACCCGCAACCGGCCCTCGTGCATCAGCGCGTAGGTCTGCCCGTCGACCACGCGGGTCAGGCTGCGGTCGATGGCCAGGGCGGCGCCAATGGGGATCAGCGGTGCCATGTTGGCGTCTGGCATGTCCAGGCAGATGGCGTTTTCCGGGAGGATGCCGAGCGTCTCCAATGCCTGCGCCGACACCAGCAGGTGGCGATCCGGATCCGATATGAGCTGGCCGTCGAGCAGGCGGTGGAAATCGACGCAGATCTGCCTGCCGCCATGACCTGGGGGCGCGGTTTCGGGCTGTGGCAGGCCGGGGCGCAGGATCGGGCTCGGGTGCTTGGGGCCTTCGCCGCTCCGCAGCCAGTGGCGATAGACGCAGAACAGGTCGGCGATTTCGTCCAGGCGCGCCAGGGGAATACCCCGTTTGAACCAGTTGTTCACGTGCTGGGGTGTGACATTGCGCTGGGCGGCGAAGTCGGAAGGGGTCAGGCCACATTCCTGCAGGAGTGTCTTGAGACGGTCACCGGAATTGTTCATGGCGGCGAGTCTAGATTGTGGCGCCAGGGGAGGAAATAAACAGGGTGTTTATGCTGCGGGTGGGAATCTGAGGCTGTTGTCGGCTGTTTTTGCAGGTTGATGTGGGATTTCTCTTTTATTTTTGGATGAGACGTTTGAGGAGCCTGCAAGAAAACGGTGTGTGTATCCGAGAGGCATAAAAAAGCCCGGCACAGATGGCCGGGCTTTTCATGGCAAGGCAGTCATCAGCCCTTGTAGGCGGCAACCGACTTGGTGATCGCGGCGCGGGCGGCGTCAGCGCCTTCCCAGCCTTCGATCTTGACCCACTTGCCCTTCTCCAGATCCTTGTAGTTGGCGAAGAAGTGCTCGATCTGCTGGATCAGCAGTGCCGGCAGGTCGGTGTACTCTTTCACGTCGACGTACAGCTGCGACAGCTTGTCGTGCGGTACGGCGATGACCTTGGCGTCGCCGCCGCCGTCGTCGGTCATGTTCAGTACGCCGACCGGACGGGCGCGGATCACCGAGCCTGGGGCGACCGGGTACGGGGTGACGACCAGCACGTCCAGCGGATCACCGTCGTCGGCCAGGGTGTTGGGGATGAAGCCGTAGTTGGCTGGGTAGAACATCGGGGTCGCCATGAAACGGTCGACGAACAGGGTATCGCTGTCCTTGTCGATCTCGTATTTGATCGGCGCGTGGTTGGCAGGGATCTCGATGGCGACGTAGATGTCGTTCGGCAGGTCCTTGCCCGCAGGAATCTTGCTGTAGCTCATTGGGCTTTGCCCCCGTGATTGACCAAAAAAGTGGCGGCGATTATAGGCACATTCCGCCAGCGCATGCCACGGTCGGCCTGATGTGCGGGCGTATCAGACGTGGGCGTCGCGGTACTGCGGGTGTTCGGCCTGCAGGCGTGTCAGGCGGGCCAGCGTGTCCTGGCGATAGAACAGCGACAATTGTCGGTACACCTGTGGATAACTTTCGTGCAGCAGGTCTGGAGCACTGAAGAAGTATTCACTGGTCACGGCGAAGAATTCGGCCGGATTTTCCGCAGCGTAGGGATCGATGGGCGTTTCCAGGTCAGGGTTGGCGTCGAGCTGGCGGTTGAGGTCGTCGTAGGCCTGCTGCATGGCGTGGGCCCAGGCATTGACGTCCATGCCCGGGTGCAGGGGCGGCAGGCCGTTGGCGTCGCCGTTGAGCATGTCGAGCTTGTGCGCCAGCTCGTGGATCACCAGGTTGTAGGCTTCCCAACCGCCGCTGGCCTCGACGCCGGCCCAGGCCATGATCACCGGGCCCTGCTGCCAGGCCTCGCCGCTGTGTTCGCCGTCCCACACATGCTCGACACCACTGGCATCGCGGTGGCGCTGGGGGCTCTTGAAGTCGTCGGGGTAGAGGATGATCTCGTGAAAGCCCTGGTACCAGTTCAGCTCGCCCAGGTGCAGCAGTGGAAGCTGGGCCTGGGCAGCGAGGAACAGGCGCTGTTCGTCGCCCAGCTCGACGCCGGGCAGGGTGGTGAGGTGCTTGTCGTAGAGAAACAGCACGCTGGCCTCGCGCAGCCAGCGGTCTTCCTCGTCGCTGATGCCGTCGAGCAGGGGCAGGCGGTCACGGATCGCCTGCCACAGCGCTGGATCGACCTGGTAGCGCGCCAGAGTGCGCTTGCGCCGCCAGGCGCTGAACGACCACATGGACGGTCAGTGGGCCTTGGCGGTACGGCCCAGTCGGCCACGCAGAAGGCCCAGGATCATCGGCACCAGCGACAGGACGATGATGGCCACGACCATGAGCGACAGGTGCTGCTTGATGAAGGGCACGTTACCGAAGAAGTAGCCCAGGGTGACCAGGCCGCCAACCCACAGCAGGGTGCCGGCGACGCTGAAACCGAGGAAACGCGGGTAGTGCATGTGGGCAATGCCGGCGACGAACGGGGCGAAGGTGCGCAGGATGGGCAGGAAGCGGGCAAGGGTGACGGTCTTGCCGCCGTGGCGTTCGTAGAATTCGTGGGTGCGCTGCAGGTAGTCGCGGCGGAAGATCTTCGAGTTCGGGTTGCGGAACAGGCGTTCCCCGGCCGTTCGTCCGATCACGTAGTTGGTGCTGTCGCCGAGGATCGCGGCGACCATCAGCAGGCCGGCGAGCAGTACCGGATCCATGCCTCCGCCCGCGGCCACGGCGCCGGCGATGAACAGCAGCGAATCGCCCGGCAGGAAGGGCATGACCACAAGGCCGGTCTCGCAGAAGATCACCGCGAACAGGATGGCGTAGATCCAGGGACCATAGTTGGTCACCAGCAGGTCGAGGTAGGCATCGAGATGCAGGATAAGGTCCAGCGGGTTGAATTCCATGTACAGCACCTGTTGTCTTGACCCGCTTCCACGGGCGCGCGATGACGGACGACGTCATTTTGCGTGGGCATGTTCACCGGTGGATGGGTAACTTTTCACACATGACGAATGGGGCATTATACGGCGAAGTCGTGAAGATGCCCGGGGAGTTTGTAGCGGGGGGTTACGGGGCGGCGCGAGCCGTCCCCCGCAGGGTGGACGGCACTGGCCTTCAGATCTGAACAGGACTGTTGCTTGCAATAGGAGGCACGTCAAGCAATTTCAGATGAGCCCGATCGGTCAATCCTGGCTGATCGGCAGGACGTAGTTCTCGAACTCGGTATCCTTGCGAAAGCCCATGGACTCGTAGGTCTTCATCGCTACCTCGTTGTCGCTGCTGGTGGAGACGCGCATGCGCACGGCGTTGGTTTCCTTCGCCATCTTCTTGGCTTCGCGCATCAGGTGGTCGGCCACCAGCATGCGTCGGGAATCCTCGGCAACGTAGATATCGTTGAGGATCCACACACGTTTGAGCGATAGCGAGGAAAAACTCGGGTAGAGCTGGCAGAAACCCAGCAGCTTGCTGTTGTCGTCATCCGGCAGGGCAAGGTAGATCACCGATTCACCGCGTTTCAGGCGCTTCTCGAGAAAACTGCGCGAGGTGTCCGGGTAGGGCAGTTGCCCATAGAACTCGCGATAGGTGACGAACAGCGGGGTGAGCAGGTCGAGGTGTTCCAGGGTTGCCTTGATGATGCGCATGAGCAGGCCTCAGAGTCCATGGGGGAACGGGGGGATGCAAGCTGCCTCGTACCGGCATGCTGCCCCAAGCCAGCCTAGAAGCGCAATCCGCCTTGGGTTACATGTTTTCTACCCTTCACCGAGCAGGAAGTTTCCGCATTTGCTGGACGAGTTTTCGCTGTCGATGCTGTGGACCTCGGCTTCATCCTTCAGGTTCACCCCTGAAAGCTGTCGGCGACAGGCCTCGCGCATCAGGTACAGCAGACGATGCGCGGCCATGCCGTAGCTCAGGCCTTCCAGGCGCACGTTGGAGATGCAATTGCGGTAGGCGTCGGTCAGGCCCACTTTCGGGGCGTAGGTGAAGTACAGGCCCAGGCTGTCGGGCGAGCTCAGGCCAGGGCGTTCGCCGATCAGCATCACGGTCATCCGCGCACCGAGCAGCTCGCCGACTTCGTCGGCCACCGCGACTCGGCCCTGTTCCACCAGGATCACCGGGGCGCTGCTCCAGCCATCGGCGGCGGCCTGTTCCTCGAAGCGGCTCAGCAAGGGCAGCGTGTGGCGATGCACGGCCAATGCCGAGAGGCCGTCGGCCACCACGATTGCCAGATCGACGCCGCCCGGGTTGGCCTGGGCGTGTTCACGCAGTTTCAGTGCCGAGTCGTCGCTCAGGCGACGCCCAAGGTCAGGACGTTGCAGATACTGGTGACGATCGGCGGCGGCGCTGTGCAGCAACAGGCTGTCACGGCCACGGTCGCTCAGTTGCTGGCGCAGGCCGGCATGGTCGAAGGGCAGGTGCACCGCATCGCGGGCCTGGGCGTGGGCGAACTGGAAATCCAGCTGCGCCCCGGTCGGCAGGCTGGTACCGGTACGGCCCAGGGCGATGCGCGCGGGCGTCAGGTTGCGCAGGGCCAGCCAGGGGTTGTCATGCGTGGGGGTAGGTCGGTCCATGGTCGTCCCTATGCGAGCTGCGCCAACGCGTGGCGGAAGGCCGGAGGCAGGTTGTCGCCGAAGCGTACCCGGCCGTCGGCCTGGGTGAAGATGCCGGTGCGTTCCAGCCAGGCCTCGAATTCCGGGCCGGGTTTCAGGCCGAGCGTCTGGCGCGCGTAAAGCGCGTCGTGGAACGAGGTGGTCTGGTAGTTGAGCATGATGTCGTCGGAGCCAGGGATGCCCATGATGAAGTTGATCCCGGCGACACCGAGCAGGGTCAGCAAGGTGTCCATGTCATCCTGGTCGGCTTCGGCGTGGTTGGTGTAGCAGATGTCGCAACCCATCGGCACGCCGAGCAGCTTGCCGCAGAAGTGGTCTTCCAGGCCGGCGCGGATGATCTGCTTGCCGTTGTACAGGTACTCCGGGCCGATGAAACCGACCACGGTGTTGACCAGGAATGGCTTGAAATGCCGGGCCACGGCGTAGGCGCGGGTCTCGCAGGTCTGTTGATCGACGCCGTGGTGGGCGTTGGCCGACAGCGCGCTGCCCTGGCCGGTCTCGAAGTACATGAGGTTCTGCCCGAGGGTGCCGCGCTTGAGCGATAGCCCTGCCTCGTAGCCTTCCTGGAGTACGTTGAGGTTGATGCCGAAGCCAGCGTTGGCGGCCTCGGTGCCGGCGATGGACTGGAACACCAGGTCCAGCGGCACGCCGCGGTTGATCGCCTCGATCGAGGTGGTGACGTGGGTGAGCACGCAGGCCTGGGTGGGAATGTCGTAGCGCTGGATGATCGCGTCGAGCATTTCCAGCAGTGCGCAGATCGAGGCGATGCTGTCGGTAGCCGGGTTGATGCCGATCATGGCGTCGCCGTTGCCGTACAGCAGGCCGTCGAGGATGCTGGCGGCGATGCCGGCGGGTTCGTCGGTGGGGTGGTTGGGCTGCAGACGGGTCGAAAGCCGCCCGCGCAGGCCCATGGTGCCGCGAAACGCGGTGACCACGCGGATCTTCTGTGCCACCAGCACCAGGTCCTGGACGCGCATGATCTTCGACACGGCGGCGGCCATTTCCGGCGTCAGGCCGGGGGCCAGGGCGCGCAGGCTGGCTTCGTCGGCCGCTTCGCTGAGCAGCCAGTCACGCAGGCCGCCGACGGTGAGGTGGCTGACCGGGGCGAACGCGGCGGCGTCATGGGTGTCGATGATCAGCCGGGTGATTTCGTCCTGTTCGTAGGGGATCAGCGCTTCGCTGAGAAAGTGGCTGAGCGGGATGTTGGCCAGGGCCATCTGCGCGGCGACCCGTTCGCCGTCGTTGGCGGCGGCGACGCCGGCCAGGAAGTCGCCCGAACGCGCCGGGCTGGCCTTGGCCATGACTTCCTTGAGGCTGTCGAAGCGGTAGACCAGATTGCCTACCGTGTGTACGAAACTTGCCATACAGAATCTCCAGAGCGCCGCAGGGCTGGCCTGCGGCGTAAGTCGGCGATCAGTGCAAGGCCTCTTCGGCCTTCTGGATCGCGGCGAATTCCTCTTCCGGCGTCCCGGCCACCAGATGGTGACGACTGTAGAAAGCAAAGTAGGCAATTAATACCGCATAGATCACGGCAGCGCCAATCACCACGCGTGGGTCGACCAGGAAGCCGGCGACCACGGCGATGCAGGCCAGCACCAGGGCCACGCCCGAGGTGAAGATGCCGCCGGGGGTACGGTACGGGCGCTCCATCTTCGGCCGACGGATGCGCAGGGTGATGTGCGCGGCCATCATCAGCACGTAGGACAGGGTGGCACCGAACACCGCGACCAGGATCAGCAGGTCACCCTGGCCGGTCAGCGACAGGGCGAAACCGATGATGCCGGGGATCACCAGGGCCAGTACCGGCGCCTTGCTCTTGTTGGTTTGCGAGAGCTTGCGAGGCAGGTAGCCCGCGCGCGAAAGCGCGAAGATCTGCCGCGAATAGGCGTAGATGATCGAGAAGAAGCTGGCGATCAGCCCAGCCAGGCCGACCAGGTTGACGAAGCCGCCCATCCAGGTCGAGCCGCCGTACGCCTTCGACAGTGCCTCGACCAGCGGGTTGCCCGAAGCCTTGAGCGCTTCGGAGCCGGCGCCGCCGGGGCCGACCACCAGGATCAGCAAGGCGAAGGCCAGCAGCACCAGCATCGCGCCGATCAGGCCGCGGGGCAGGTCGCGCTTGGGGTTCTTGGTCTCTTCGGCGGCCAGGGGCACGCCTTCGACGGCGAGGAAGAACCAGATCGCATAGGGGATCGCCGCCCAGATGCCGACATAGCCGAATGGCAGGAAGCTGCTGGCGCCGACGGCGTCGGTCTTGGCGATGTCGAACAGGTTGGCTGCATCAAAATGGGGCACCATGCCGATCAGGAACACCGCCAGTGCAATCGCAGCGACGGCGGTGATGATGAACATCAGCTTCAGCGCCTCGCCGACCCCGAAGATGTGGATGCCGATGAAGACGATGTAGAACGCCAGGTAGATCATCCAGCCGCCGATGCCGAACAGCGATTGGCAGTAGGCGCCGATGAACACGGCGATGGCAGCGGGGGCGATGGCGTATTCGATGAGGATCGCCGTGCCGGTGAGAAAGCCGCCCCAGGGCCCGAACGCGCTGCGGGCGAAGCCGTAGCCACCGCCCGCGGTGGGGATCATCGAGGACAGTTCGGCCAGCGAGAAGCACATGCACAGGTACATGGTGGCCATCAGCAGCGTGGCCAGGAACATGCCGCCCCAGCCACCTTGGGCGAGGCCGAAGTTCCAGCCGGCGTAGTCGCCGGAAATCACGTAGGCCACGCCCAGGCCCACCAGCAGGACCCAGCCTGCGGCGCCTTTTTTCAGTTCACGCTGCTGGAAATAGTCGGAGCCGACTTTCTCGAAATCTACGGAAGAACTTGCCGGCGTGCCGGCGGATTGATCGCTTGGCATGGATTCACCTGTTGTTTTTTTGCGGGCCGGAAGGGGTTCCGGACCTTGGTGATTGTGTTGCAGGAAGCGAGCCAGAGCGGTTGGGACACGCCAACCGGCCTGAATTCTGGTGTATGCAGGTCTGGCCTCTTCGCGGGCAAGTCGCAGCGGCGGTTCGCCGCTGCGACTTGCCCGCGAAGGGCGCACCTCGGTTTAGAAGAAGCCCAGCGGATTGATGTCGTAGCTCACCAGCAGGTTCTTGGTCTGCTGGTAGTGGTCGAGCATCATCTTGTGGGTTTCACGGCCGACGCCGGACTTCTTGTAGCCACCGAACGCGGCATGCGCCGGGTACAAGTGGTAGCAGTTGGTCCACACGCGGCCGGCCTTGATGCCGCGGCCCATGCGGTAGGCGCGGTTGATGTCGCGGGTCCAGACGCCGGCACCCAGGCCAAACTCGGTGTCGTTGGCGATCGCCAGGGCTTCGGCTTCATCCTTGAAGGTGGTGACGCTGACCACCGGGCCGAAGATTTCCTCCTGGAACACACGCATCTTGTTGTTGCCCTTGAGCAGGGTCGGCTGGATGTAATAGCCGGTGGCCAGCGAGCCATCGAGTTGCTCTACCTTGCCGCCTGTCAGCAGCTCGGCGCCCTCTTCCTGGGCAATCTTGAGGTAGGACTGGATCTTCTCGAACTGCTGCTGCGAGGCCTGCGCGCCGACCATGGTGTCGGTGTCCAGTGGGTCGCCGCGCTTGATCTGCAGCACCTTCTTCATCACCACTTCCATGAACTGCGGGTAGATCGACTCCTGCACCAGGGCACGGGACGGGCAGGTGCACACCTCGCCCTGGTTGAAGAAGGCCAGGACCATGCCTTCGGCGGCCTTCTCGATGAAGGTCGGCTCGGCTTGCATGATGTCTTCGAAGTAGACGTTCGGCGACTTGCCGCCCAGCTCCACGGTGGACGGGATGATGTTCTCCGCGGCGCATTTCATGATGTGCGAGCCCACCGGGGTGGAGCCGGTGAAGGCGATCTTGGCGATGCGCTTGCTGGTGGCCAGCGCTTCACCGGCTTCGCGGCCGTAGCCCTGCACCACGTTGAGCACGCCCTTGGGCAGCAGGTCGCCGATCAGTTCGAGCAGTACGGTGATGCCCAGCGGGGTCTGCTCGGCGGGCTTGAGCACCACGCAGTTGCCGGCGGCCAGGGCCGGGGCGAGCTTCCAGGCGGCCATCAGCAGCGGGAAGTTCCACGGGATGATCTGGCCGACCACGCCCAGCGGTTCGTGGATGTGGTAGGCGACAGTGTTTTCGTTGATCTCGGCGGCGCCGCCTTCCTGGGCGCGAATGCAGCCGGCGAAATAGCGGAAATGATCGACCGCCAGCGGGATGTCGGCGTTGAGGGTCTCGCGGATCGGTTTGCCGTTGTCCCAGGTTTCGGTGATGGCCAGCACTTCGAGGTTCTGCTCGATGCGATCGGCGATCTTCAGCAGAACGTTGGAGCGGTCCTGCACGCTGGTACGGCCCCAGGCGTCGGCGGCGGCGTGGGCGGCATCCAGGGCTTTGTCGATGTCTTCGGCAGTGGAGCGGGGGAATTCTGCGATCAGCTTGCCATTCACCGGCGAGGTGTTCTCGAAGTATTGCCCTTTGACCGGAGCTACGAACTCGCCGCCGATGTAGTTGCCGTAGCGGCTCTTGAACGAGACCTTGGCGCCCTCGGTACCGGGATGTGCGTAACGCATGGTGTGTCTCCTGGCTATTGTGTTTGTTGGGGAGTTGGAAAGCGTAGAGCAAAGGTCGGGCCAGTGCTTTGCGGCCCTTTGCAATCAATGACTTGGATCAGTCGTCGAGCGACTTCGAGCGGGTGTTGTGCCGAGAGCGGTACAGGCAGGGTGACACTTTGTGCCATTGGCGAGACGCTGCTGACTCGGCGGTCGGGCCGTCATTGCAAAGCGTTCTCGGGAGGAGGATGCTGGCGGGACGCTTCATCTGCGGAGAACAACAAAAATGCAGAGCAACGCTTTCAGTCGCCATGCCCAGCAGGTACTCACGGTCGCTCGCGGGCAGCCCCACGGCCCGGCCAGCGACCCGTCCATCGCGCGCTCCTGGCTGCGCTGCCTCGAGGACTATCACCTCGACCCTGCGCTGGCCCAGGCTCCGGTGGTGCTCGAGCACGGGCGCCTGCTGGAGAGTCGCGAACGCCTGCAGCAGGTGCTGCAGATCGCCGATGGCGAGATGAACAGCCTGCATCAGCAGTTGTCCGGCTCGGGCCACGCGGTGCTGCTTACCGACGCCCGCGGCGTGATCCTCAACTGCGTCACCGCGCCCAGCGAGCGACGGATCTTCGAGCGTGCCGGGCTGTGGCTCGGTGCAGACTGGAGCGAGGCGCGCGAGGGCACCAATGGCATCGGCACCTGCCTGGTCGAGCGCCAGGCCCTGACCATTCACCAGGACGAACACTTTCGCGGCCGCCATACCGGGCTGACCTGCTCGGCCAGCCCGGTGTTCGATCCGCACGGCGAGCTGCTGGCCGTGCTCGATGTATCCTCGGCGCGCCCGGATGTCTCGCGCCAGAGCCAGTTCCATACCATGGCGCTGGTCAACCTCTCGGCGAAGATGATCGAGAGCTGCTATTTCCTGCGGCACTTCGAGCATCACTGGTTGTTGCGCTTTCATCTGCAGGCCGAGTCGGTCGGGCTGTTCAGCGAGGGGCTGCTGGCCTTTGACGGCAATGGCCGGGTCTGTGCGGTCAACCAGAGCGCGCTGAACCTGTTAGGCAGCATTCGTGGCGGGGTGCTGGGCAAGCCGGTCGGGCGCTTCTTCGCCTGCAGTCACGACGAGCTGTTCAGCCGCGCCACGACGCAAGGCAGTGCGGCTTGGCCGCTGCGTACCCATGACGGGCGTCAGGTCTTTGCCAGCGTGCGCGGGCAGGCGCACAAGCCGGTGTGGTCGGTGCCAGCGTCCTTGCCGCTGGCCACTCCGCGTGCCGAGCCTGGCATCTGCCTGCTCGACCCGGCCCTGCAACGGGATTTTCATCGTGCGTTGCGGGTTTACCAGCGCGACGTACCATTATTGCTGCGTGGCGAAACCGGTTGCGGCAAGGAGGCGTTTGCCCAGGCCGTGCACCAGGCCAGCGAACGTAGCGCCAAGCCGTTCGTGGCGATCAACTGCGCATCGATTCCGGAAAGCCTGATCGAGAGTGAACTGTTCGGCTATCGCGGCGGTAGTTTCACCGGGGCGCGCAAGGAAGGGATGCGCGGCAAGCTGCTGCAAGCGGACGGTGGCACCTTGATGCTGGACGAGATCGGCGACATGCCGCTGGCCCTGCAGACCCGCCTGCTGCGAGTGCTGGAGGAGCGTCAGGTGGTGCCGATCGGGGGTGAGCCGCAGGCGGTGGACCTGCGCATCGTCAGCGCCACTCACCGGGATCTACTGGAGCGGGTGGCGCAGGGGGCGTTCCGTGAGGATCTGTATTACCGGCTCAATGGGCTGGAAGTTGCGCTGCCAGCGGTGCGTGAGCGCAGCGACAAGGCTCAGTTGCTGGATTTCCTGCTGAGTCAGGAGGCCGAAGGGCAAGCCATCGAGATCTCGCCCGAGGCGCGTGAGGCGTTGTTGGGCTTTGCCTGGCCGGGGAACGTACGGCAGATGCGTAACGTGCTGCGCACCTTGGTGGCGTTGTGCGATGGTCAGCGCATCGAGCTGCAGGACCTTCCCCAGACTGTTGTGGGAATGGGATTGCCCCGCGCTGGCTCAAGCGGGGGCAGCGATGTTGACTGTGCTGACGCCATCGCGGGGCAAGCCCGCTCCTATAGAAATGATCGTGCACCGCTGGAAAGTGCCGAGCGCGTTGCACTGTTGAAGGTACTGGAGGCAAACTGCTGGCACATGACCCGCGTCGCTGAACACTTGGGCATCAGCCGCAATACCTTGTATCGAAAACTGCGCAAACACGGTATCGCCAGGGCCAGTTGAGCGAAACAGCGGGTGCGATTTCCCTCGCCCTGGGCTACCCTGCCTCGATGTTTTGCGAGGTCGATCATGCACATTCACATTCTCGGTATTTGCGGCACTTTCATGGGTTCGCTGGCGGTGCTCGCCAAGGAGCTCGGCCATCGCGTCACCGGTTCCGACGCCAACGTCTATCCGCCGATGAGCACTCAGCTCGAGGCTCAGGGCATCGAGCTCACCCAAGGCTACGATCCGGCCCAGCTGGAGCCGGCTCCTGACCTAGTGGTGATCGGCAACGCCATGTCGCGTGGCAACCCTGCCGTGGAATACGTGCTGAACAAAGGCCTGCCTTATGTCTCCGGCCCGCAGTGGCTGGCCGACCATGTGCTGCAGGGCCGCTGGGTGCTGGCCGTGGCCGGTACCCATGGCAAGACCACCACCAGCAGCATGCTGGCCTGGGTGCTGGAGCATGCGGGCATGAGCCCGGGCTTCCTGATCGGCGGCGTGCCGCAGAACTTCTCGGTCTCGGCGCGCCTGGGCGGCACGCCGTTCTTCGTGGTGGAGGCCGACGAATACGACAGCGCCTTCTTCGATAAGCGTTCGAAGTTCGTGCATTATCACCCGCGCACCGCGATCCTCAACAACCTTGAGTTCGATCATGCGGACATCTTCCCGGATCTGGCGTCCATCGAGCGGCAGTTCCACCATCTGGTTCGGACCATTCCGAGTGAGGGGCTGGTCATCCACCCGACCACCGAGCAGGCGCTCGAGCGGGTCATCGGCATGGGCTGCTGGACTCCGGTGCAAACCACTGGCGAAGGTGGCCAGTGGCAGGCGCGCCTGCTGAGTCCGGACGGTTCGCGCTTCGAAGTGCTGTTCGAGGGTGAGGCACAAGGGGTGGTGGACTGGGCCTTGACTGGCCAGCACAACGTCGCCAATGCCCTGGCCACGCTTGCCGCCGCGCGCCATGTTGGCGTGGTGCCGGCCATGGGCATCGATGGCCTCAGCGCCTTCAAGAGCGTCAAGCGGCGCATGGAGAAGGTCGCCGAGGTGCAGGGTGTGACCATCTACGACGATTTCGCCCACCACCCCACCGCCATCGCCACCACCCTTGACGGCCTGCGCAAGCGTGTGGGTGAGGCACCGGTGATTGCGGTGATCGAGCCGCGCTCCAACTCCATGAAACTGGGCGCCCACCGGGATGGCCTGCCGGAAAGTGTCAACGACGCCGACCAAGTGATCTGGTACGCCCCGGGCAACCTGGGCTGGGACCTGGCCGCCACGGCGGCGCAGTGCTCGGTGCCGAGCGTGGTGGCCGACAGCCTCGAGGCGATCATCGAGCGGGTCAAGGGCCAGGCACGTCCGGGCACCCATGTGGTGATCATGAGCAATGGCGGCTTCGGCGGTCTGCACGGCAAGCTGGCCGAGGCCCTGAAGTGAGCGGCCCGGAGCGCATCACCCTGGCGATGACCGGCGCCTCCGGGGCGCAATACGGCCTGCGCCTGCTCGATTGCCTGGTGCGTGAGGACCGTGAGGTGCACTTCCTCATCTCCAAGGCGGCGCAACTGGTGATGTCCACCGAAACCGACGTGGTGCTGCCGCCCAAGCCACAGGCGATGCAGGCTTTCCTGACCGAATACACCGGCGCTGCGGATGGGCAGATCCGCGTGTATGGCAAGGAAGACTGGATGTCGCCGGTGGCCTCGGGCTCCGGCGCACCTGCGGCGATGGTGGTGGTGCCCTGTTCGACCGGCACGCTGTCGGCAATCGCCACGGGTGCTTGCAACAACTTGATCGAGCGGGCGGCGGACGTGACCCTCAAGGAGCGCCGGCAACTGATCCTGGTGCCGCGTGAAGCGCCGTTCTCCACCATCCACCTGGAGAACATGCTCAAGCTCTCGCAGATGGGCGCGGTGATCCTGCCGGCGGCGCCGGGCTTCTATCACCAGCCGCAGACCATCGATGACCTGGTGGACTTCGTTGTCGCGCGAGTGCTCAACCTGCTGAACATCCCTCAGGACATGTTGCCGCGCTGGGGCGAGCATCATTACGGGGTCGATGATTGAAGTGCGCGCTGACAGGCTTGCTGCTGCTGGGCTGCCTGAGTGGTTGCGCGACAGTGCGAACGCTGGATGCCAACCAGCCGGGGGCGCCGGTGGTGTATGCCGGCACTCGGCTGGACCTGTATGTGATGAATGGCGGGTGCTGCCCTGAGGATCGCTTCGGGGCCAAGGCACCGGGCTATCCTGCTCTGGATCTGCCCGGGAGCATGTTGCTCGATACACTGCTGCTGCCGTTGTCGGTGCTGACGGCGCTGGGGGTTGGGTTCAACGCCAGCGGCGGACTGTAGCGGCCCTTTCGCGGGTAAACCCGCTCCCACAGGGATCGCACCGTCTTTGAACCCTGTGCGGGCCTTGTGGGAGCGGGTTTACCCGCGAAGAGGCCTTGGAAGGTATTGCTATTTCTTGCCCAGCTTGCGCAACTCGTCAGACTCGACCACGCGGATCCCGTCCTCTTCCTCCAGTGCCAGCCGCCACAGCGCCCGGGCCAGGGTGCAGGCCTCGATACCTTTGTACTTGCCGGGAATCAGCCGGGCGAATGGCCCGGCCAGTCGCTCGGCCAGCCGTGGTTCGAGCCGTTCGCCCAGCAGCAGCGACGGCCGTACGATGGTCAACTGCGGCCAGTCCTGAGCCTTGAGCGCCTCTTCCATCTCGCCCTTGACCCGGTTGTAGAAGATCGATGATTTAGGGTCTGCACCGACCGCACTGATCACCAGCAGATGGCGTGCGCCCAGCTCGCGTGCGCGCTTGCTGAAGGCCACGACCATGTCCAGGTCGACTGCACGGAAGGCGGTTTCGGAGCCGGCCTGCTTGAGTGTGGTGCCCAGGCAGCAGAAGGCGATATCGACGCGCCCGGCCAGTTGCGGGAGAAACACCGCCGGGTCACCCACCGGGTTTTCCAGGTGCGGATGCTCGGCCAGCGGCCTGCGGGTAGGCGCCAGCACACGGCTGATGGTGGGTTCGTTGAGCAGGCGGTCGAGCAGGTGTTCACCTGTAAGACCCGTGGCTCCGGCAAGCAGGACATGCTGAGGCGTCAAGTACATGATGTCTCTCCCTTGTTACAGCTCAGCTTAGCGGGTTCCAGGCTTTTTTGCCTGCTCCGGCGCGGCTGGCTGGGCCTTGTTCTTCAAGGCCTCCTCGGCTTGTTGCCGACGCAGGCGCTGCCAGTGCGCGAGCACCTGTGGCGGTACCCAGATCTGCGGCTCGGAGGCCTCGAAACCTTCCCTTCGTTCCCGTTCGGCAACGCTGTTGCGCGCCAGTTCAAACGCTTGTTTCAGGTCGTCGGTCTGGTTCAGTGCCTGGGCGAACAGGGCATCGCCGAAATAGGTGAAGTCGGCTTCTTCGGAGCAGCCGAACGAGACCCGGTCAGGGCGCGCTGCCGTCATGATCAGCGTGCGTTCATCCTTGAGCGGGGCGATGTAGCCACCTGAATAGCAGGCGGAGATGACAATCACCTTGTCGCGATCTTTCAGGGGGGAGAGGGCGTTGGCCAGTTCGTCGGCTGACAGGTCTGCCAGTTGCAGGCGCGGCTGGTCGAGTACCAGTTGGTGGTCATGGCTGCCGTGGCTGGTCAGGTAGACGAACACGATATCTTCCGGGCCACTGCGTTCGGCCAGTGTACGGGCTGCACGGGTGAGGTTCTCGCGGGTGGCCATCGGGCGGTCGGCCAGGTGGTCGCGGTGATTGACCAGGGTGACCTGACCGCGGGCGCCGAAACGCACCCTGAGCATGTTGCTGACATAGTCGGCTTCGCGCAGGAACACGCTCTGCTGGCCATCGCCGGCCAGGACCAGGCTGTACAGCTGGATGGGTGGGGCCGAGCGCGGTACTTTGGCCAGGGCCTCATCGAGCAGCTTGCCCTGGTTGAGCAGGGCAAGGTCCAGCGGGTCGGGCAGCAGCGTGCCCTTGTCGTCGCGCACGCGCACGCCATTGATCCACTGGCCGGCCTCGACGCGGCCATCGGCTTGGATCAGCCGACCGCTACCCTGGTAGACGTCGTTGGCGAAGCCGCCAATGTACTGGCTGCCGTCGGCCAGGTGCAGATGGCCTTTGCCTGAGAAGCGCCAGTCCTGGAAGCCGCCCTTGTAGCGGCTGCCGTCGCTGCCCAGCAACTCGCCCTGGCCGCTGAGCGCACCATCTTTGAAGTCGCCGATCCACACGTCGCCGTCGGCGTTCTCGTAGCGGCCGCGGCCTTCGAGGCGGTTCTCCTTGAATTCGCCGATGTACTGCTCGCCTTCGACGCTGTCGAAGGTGCCGGCACCTTCGAGTTGACCATTGATGAAGTGGCCGCTGAACTGGTTGCCGCTGGCATCGCTGCGCACTCCGGCGCCATTGGGCTTGCCTTTGGCGAACAGGCCCTGGTAGCGGCTGCCGTCAGCCAGTTCGAGCTGGCCGGCGCCGTCGTACTGGTCATCCTTGAACTGGCCGCGGTAGGTCTGGTCGTGCTGCTTGAGGGTGCCTTCGCCGTCGCGCCGGCCATGCTTGAAGGTGCCGGCATAGTGGCTGCCAGGGGTGGTCAGGTCGCCCAGGCCTTCGAACAGCCCGGCGGCGAATTGGCCGCGATAGACCTCGCCATTGCTGCCGTGCCACTCACCCTGGCCATGCCACTGACCATCCTTGAACGTGCCCGCGTACCAGCTGCCGTTGGGATAGTCGATGCGGCCTTCGCCCTGCAGCAGACCATTGACCACCTCCCCCCGGTAGCGCCCGCCGTCGGGCAGGCGCGCGTCCGGCGGCGACAGCGGTTCGCCTTCGCCGCAGGCAGCGAGCAGCAGGATCAGGGTCAGGGGCAGCAGCGGGCGCATGGCGTAATCCGAGCACAAAGGTGCGCCGAGTATGCCGCAGAATCGGGGCGTGAGACAGCCGTGGCCGGGGCCGGTGAACGGCCCCGGTGCTGCCTCAGACGAAGCAGAGCGACAGTGGCTCGGCGATGTAGGCCGGTTTTTCCTGGCCTTCGATCTCGAGGGTGACGGTGGCCTTGAGCAGCCATTGGCCGGGCTTCTTCTCGGTCGCGTCGGTGAGGTCCACCTTCAGGCGCACGCGGCTGTCGACTTTCACCGGCTGGATGAAGCGCACGCTGTCCAGCCCGTAGTTGACCACCATCTTCAAGCCCTCGGGCAGCACGAGGATGTCTTCCATCAGCTTGGGAATCAGCGACAGGCTGAGGAAGCCGTGGGCGATGGTGGAGCCGAAGGGGGTCTTGGCGGCTTTCTCCGGATCGACATGAATGAACTGGAAATCGCCGGTGGCCTCGGCGAACAGGTTGATGCGCTGCTGATCGATCTTCAGCCATTCGGAACGTCCCAGTTCCTTTCCAACGTACTGCGAAAGCTCTGCAACAGGTACATAGGGCATCGCGACTCTCCAGGTTGTCTTTTGGTACGAAGGTGCAAGATCACCACGGTGCACCGTTGCGGTCAAGTTCTTCCCTTTTCGGCGAATATCGCCTTATACAGGCAGGACGCGTGCTTATAATGGCGCCCGATGCCCCAAGGAGATGCTTATGCTGTTGCGTGGATTGACCTGGCTGGTGGTGTTCCAGTTGCTGGGCACGGCGATCAACCACCTGGTACTGCCCATGTTGCCGGGCCCGATCATCGGCCTGCTGTTGCTGCTGGCCTGCCTGATGATCCGCGGCGAAGTTGGCAAACCGCTCAACGAGGCCGCCAGCAGCCTGCTGCGTTACCTGCCGTTGCTACTGGTGCCGCCAGCCGTCGGCGTGATGGTCTATGCCCGCGACATCGCCGCCGACTTCTGGGCCATTGCCGGTGCGCTGGTGATCTCCTGCCTGGTCACCCTGGTGTTCGTCGGCGTACTGATGCAGAAGCTGATCCATCGCCACGGCAAGCACGAGGAACAGCCATGAGCCTCGACTGGCAGGGTGCATTGCAAGCCGTCATTCACCACCCATTGTTCGGGATTAGTATCACGCTTGGGGTGTACCAACTGGTGCTCGCCGGCTACGAGCGCACCCGTTGGATCTTCCTGCAACCGGTGTTGGTGTCGATGCTGGTCCTGATCGGTGTGCTGCTGGCGTGTGGCATCGACTACAGCGAATACAAGCGCAGCACCGAAATCCTCAATATTCTCCTCGGACCGGCCACCGTGGCCCTGGCGGTCCCGCTCTATCTCAACCTGCGGCGTATCCGCCAACTGTTCTGGCCGATCTTTACTACGCTGGTAATCGGGGGAGTGTTCGCCACCCTGGTCTGCGTGACGCTGGGCTGGTGGTTCGGCGCCGAACACATGATCCTGATGACCATGGCGCCCAAGTCGGTGACCTCGCCCATCGCCATGCTGGTGGCCGAGCAGATCGGTGGCGTAGCGGCACTGGCGGCGGTATTCGTGCTGATCACCGGGGTGATCGGCGCCATCTTCGGCCCGGCCCTGCTGACGCGCTGTGGTGTGCTCAGCCCCGAGGCGCGGGGTATGGCCCTGGGCGTCACCGCACACGCGGTGGGCACCTCGGCGGCCTTGCAGGAAAGTGATGAATGCGGCGCTTTCGCCGCGCTGGCGATGAGCCTGATGGGCGTGGCCACGGCGGTGTTCCTGCCGCTGGCAGTCAGTCTGGTGGCTTGAGGAGTCGAGATGACGTTACCGCTGTTCCCCCTCAATACCGTGCTGTTTCCCGGCTGCTTGCTCGACTTGCAGATCTTCGAGGCGCGCTACCTGGACATGATCGGCCGCTGCATGAAGCAGGGCGAAGGTTTCGGGGTGGTGTGCATTCTTGAGGGCGATCAAGTGGGGAAGGCTCCGGCAGGCATCGCTGAGTTCGGCTGCGAGGCGCTGATACGCGACTTCGTGCAGCAGGACAACGGCCTGCTGGGCATCCGTGTCGAAGGTGTGCGGCGCTTCAGGGTGGAGCAGACCGATGTGCTCAAGGACCAGTTGATGGTCGGCGAGGTGCAGTGGCTGGTCGATCAGGCGGACAGCCCGCTGGGCGAGCAGGACGATGACCTGCTGGCGCTGCTGGTGGCCCTGGGCGAGCACCCGATGGTCGAGGCGCTGGACATGCCGCGCGAAGTTGACGGGCGCCAGTCGCTGGCCAACCAGCTGGCGTACCTGCTGCCGTTCATGGAAGAGGACAAGATCGACCTGCTGGCGATCGACTCGCCAGTGCAGCGGCTGGAGGCGATCCAGACGCTGCTGGAGCGTATCCAGGGCGAGTTGTTTGCCTGAGGTCGCGGGCGTAACTCCCGCGCATCGCTTCAATACTGATAACGCAGCAACGCCTTGGGCAGCGAATGCATGGCGAAGAACGCCAGCAGCGCGATACACGCCGGCAAGATCAGCCACCACACCTTTTGCGGCAGTGCTCTCAATGGCTCGCGATACTGCACCAGCGTCAGGCTGGCCGCACACACGCAGCATGCCAGCAGGGCGCCGGCCAGGATGTCGGTCGGCCAGTGTGCGCCCAGGTACACCCGTGACAGGGCGATCGACAGCGCTGGCAGCACTCCTAATAGCACCCAGGTCAGGCGCATGCGCGGCGGCTGGCCGCGACCGGCCAACACCGCCAGCACCAGGAAGAACGCAAAGGATGCCGAGCTGTGCCCGCTGGGCATGCTGTAGCTGGTCAGCGGATCGACCAGCACTTCGGGGCGTGCCCGGGCGAACAGCCATTTCAGCGAGCCGTTGCACAGCGCGGTACCGATCAGTGCGCCGCCGGCGAACAGTGCATGGCGCCATTGCCGTGCCAGTAGCAGGAGGCCGGTCAGCAGGCCACCGAGGAAGAACTGGGTCTTGAAGTCGCCCAGGCGGGTGACGATGACCACGGCACCGTCGATGGCCTTGCTGCGATGCTCCTGCACCAGGGTCATCACGCCCTGGTCGAATTCGTGCAGGTAGGGCCAGCCGAGGAATACGCCCGCCAGGGCCACCAGGCTCAGGCCTGCGATCAGGCGGGTGCCGTGGCGCTGGTCGCGAATGCTTGCGTTGAAACTCAGGCCCACCAGCACGGCCAGACCACCGGCGATGATCCCCGCGTCCAGCCAGAACCCTTCAGGCAGGGGCAGACGCATCGCTGCGCCCGTGGCCCAGCCGGGCAGCAGGTAGGCCACCGACCAGCCGGCACCCGCCACCAGGCTCACGGCGATGAAGCGCGGCAATGGCATGTCGAACATGCCGGCGACCATCGGCAGCATCGGCCGCAGCGGGCCGATGAAGCGGCCTACCAGCAGGCTGGCGATACCGTAGCGCTGGAAGTAGGTTTCGGCGCTGCCGATCCACTCAGGGTGGTGGCGCAGCAGCGGCAGGCGCCGGATATTCTGGTGGAAGTACTTGCCGATGGCGTACGACATGGCGTCACCGAGCATGCCGCCGAGAAAACCCAGCAGCAGCGTTTCGCCCAGGCTGAACGTGCCGCTGCCGGCCAGCACCGCCACAGCGAACAGCAGCACCGTACCGGGCACGATGATGCCGGCAATGGCCAGGCACTCGATGCAGGCGATCAGGAAAATGGCCAGGCCAAGCCACTGCGGGTTGGCGCTGAGCCAGCTGGTCAGGCTGTCGAGCCATTGGCTCATGGTGTCAGTTTCCTTGTTCCAGAATGAAGAAATCCCGTCCTTCGACCTGGCCCCGACGCAGCGGGTTCCGGGTGCAGAAACGGGCGAATTCGGCGTCCACGAAGCGGTACGGCAGGTGCTCGTCGCGGCCGTGGGGGATGCCCAGGCGAGTGGTCTGGATCACGCGCGGCACGCTGACGGCGCAATCTTCGACGTAGAGCCGCTGCGGGTCGAAACGGCGGGCGTCCCAGTCCGGCACCTTCAGGCCCAGAGCGCGGCACAGCAGGGTCTGACCGGCGCACAGGCGCTCTGCCGGGCGCAGGTTGCCGCTGGCATCCGGGTTGTTCAACTGCATCTGCGCCAGGCTGTTGTCATCGGAGAGTGCGTCGACCCAGGGATAGGCCGACTTGATCAGCACGGCGTTGCCCGGCCCGTGGGCGCTGAAGTTCAACGAGTCGCCGCCGCGGGCGTAATACATGTAGATGTGTCCGCCGTCGAGGAACAGCGCCTTGCGCTTATCCGTATAGCCGAGCGAGGCGTGGCTGCCTTTGTCGGTAAGGTAGTAGGCCTCGGTCTCGATGATGCGGGCGGCCAGCCACAGGTCGCCGTGGCGGTGGCGGATGACCTTGCCCAGCAGCGCGCGGGCGAGGGTCTGGGCGTCGCGGTCGAAGAAGCTGTCGGGCAGGGCAAGGGCCGGGCAGGGGACGGGCATATTGGCGGTTCGTGGTGGTGAGGGCGGGGATGATAGCAATGAACGGCTTAATCGAGGCTGAACCATGTTGTAACCGGGTGGATCTTCCCGGGGTGTCGCCCGCTTCTGTCCAGGCCACGCCACTCCTGGTAGAAGCGGGCTTGCCCGCGAAAGAGTCGACGCCATAAACGGTCAGTTCCGATACTGGTAGTTACATCTTTCCTACATATTTCCGCTGCCATCTTCTACCATCCGCCACCCGCCGCTGGGCGTACCCGAGCGCGGCAGTTATAATCAGCCGATTTCCCCTTCGCCAAGACACCGAACCCATGACCGAGTCCGTTCTTGACTACATGACCCGCCTGGGTCGCGCCGCTCGTGAGGCCTCGCGGGTGATCGGCCGCGCCAGCACTGCGCAGAAGAATCGCGCCCTGCAGGCCGCCGCCGACGCGCTCGACGCAGGCCGCGCCGAGCTGACCGCAGCCAACGAACAGGACCTCGCCGCAGGCCGTGCCAATGGCCTTGAGCCAGCGCTGCTGGACCGTCTGGCGCTCACCCCGGCGCGTATCGACGGCATGATCACCGGCCTGCGCCAGGTGGCTGCGCTGCCGGATCCGGTCGGTGCGATCCGCGACATGAGCTACCGTCCGTCGGGCATTCAGGTCGGCAAGATGCGCGTCCCCCTCGGTGTGATCGGCATCATCTACGAGTCGCGTCCGAACGTCACCATCGACGCCGCCAGCCTGTGCCTGAAGTCCGGCAACGCCACCATCCTGCGTGGCGGCTCGGAGGCCATCCACTCCAATCGCGCCATCGCTGCCTGCATCCAGCGCGGCCTGGCCGAGGCCGACCTGCCGCCAGCCGTGGTGCAGGTGGTCGAAACCACCGACCGCGAAGCCGTCGGTGCGCTGATCAGCATGCCCGAGTTCGTCGATGTCATCGTTCCGCGTGGTGGCCGTGGCCTGATCGAACGCATCAGCCGCGATGCTCGCGTGCCGGTGATCAAGCACCTGGACGGCATCTGTCACATTTATGTCGATGCGCACGCCGACCTGGAGAAGGCCGCGCGCATAGCCTTCAACGCCAAGACCTACCGCTACGGCATCTGTGGCGCCATGGAGACGCTGCTGGTCGATGCCAGCGTGGCCCAGGCGTTCTTGCCAGACATGGCCCGCCGCTTCGAAGAGAAGGGCGTCGAGCTGCGTGGCTGCGAGCGTACCCAGGCGATCATCGCCGCCAAGCCGGCCACCGAGGACGACTGGCACACCGAGTACCTGGATGCGATCCTGTCGATCCGCATCGTCGATGGCCTGGATCCGGCCATCGAGCACATCAATCACTATGGCTCGCACCACACCGACTCGATCGCCACCGAGCACCAGGGTAATGCCCGGCGCTTCATGGCCGAGGTCGATTCGGCGTCGGTCATGCTCAACACCCCGACCTGCTTTGCCGATGGCTTCGAGTATGGCCTGGGCGCGGAGATCGGCATTTCCACCGACAAGCTGCACGCCCGCGGTCCGGTCGGCCTGGAAGGGCTGACCTGCGAAAAATACGTGGTGATCGGCGACGGTCAGTTGCGCGGGTCCTGCTGAGTTGAGCAAGACCCCGGCAGTCCGGCGTATCGGCATTCTCGGCGGCACCTTCGACCCGGTGCACATCGGCCACCTGCGCAGCGCGCTGGAAGTGGCCGAGTTCATGGGGCTGGACGAGTTGCGCCTGCTGCCCAACGCCCGGCCGCCGCACCGCGACACTCCGCAGGTGGCCGCCACCGACCGGCTGGCCATGGTGCGCAGTGCGGTACAAGGGGTCGAGGGCTTGAGCGTGGATGCCCGGGAGCTGGCGCGCGACAAGCCGTCGTACACCATCGACACCCTGGAGTCGATCCGCAGCGAACTGAACGCGCACGACCAGCTCTACCTGGTGCTGGGCTGGGATGCCTTCTGTGGTCTGCCAGGCTGGCACCGCTGGGAAGAGCTGCTGCAACACTGTCACATCCTGGTGCTGCAACGCCCGGATGCCGATGTCGAACCCCCCGACGAGCTGCGCAACCTTCTGGCTGCGCGCTCGCAGAGCGATCCCACCGCCATGTCCGGCCCGGCGGGGAACATTTCGTTCGTCTGGCAGACGCCGCTTGCGGTGTCCGCCACACAGATCCGGCAGCTGCTGGCCAGCGGCAAGTCGGTTCGGTTCCTGGTGCCGGACGCAGTACTGGCCTACATCGAGGCGCACGGTCTGTACCGTGTGTCCAACTGAGGGCGCTGCAGGGCGCCTCATTACAACGAGTTGAACGAGTTTTATATGACCAAGCAGAAAATCAATGGCGAAGAACTGGTCGAACTGACCAAGGCCGCGCTGGAAGACGTCAAGGCCCAGGATATCCAGGTCATCGACGTGCGCGACAAGCACAGCCTCACCGACTACATGATCATTGCCACCGGTACCTCCAACCGCCAGATCAACGCGATGCTGGAAAAGGTCCGGGAGGCCGTCAAGGCCAAGGGCGCGCAGCCGCTGGGCGAAGAAGGCAAGGGCGACAGCGACTGGGTGCTGCTGGACCTGAACGACGTCATCGTGCACATGATGACCGCCGCTGCCCGTCAGTTCTACGACCTGGAGCGTCTGTGGCTGGGCGCCGAGCAGAGCCGTGCTGCTGATGCCAAGCACCACAGCCCGGAAAACGCCAGCGACTACTTCACCGACAAACTCAAGGATCGGGAATAAGGAAGCGTCGTGCGTCTGCGTCTGATCGCGGTCGGCTCGCGCATGCCGAAGTGGGTCGAGGAAGGCTGGCACGAATACGCCAAGCGCCTCCCCGCCGAGCTGTCGTTGGAGCTGGTTGAAATTCCGCTGAACACCCGTGGCAAGAACGCCGACGTTGCCCGCCTGATCCGTCAGGAGGGCGAGGCGATGCTGGCCAAGGTCCAGCCCGGTGAACGGATCGTCACGCTCGAAGTCCATGGCAAGCCGTGGAGCACCGAGCAGCTGGCGACCGAGCTGGATCGCTGGCGCCTGGATGCGCGTACGGTCAACCTGATGGTGGGCGGCCCGGAAGGGCTGGCGCCGGAAGTCTGCGCCCGCGCCGAGCAGCGCTGGTCGCTGTCGCCGCTGACCCTGCCGCACCCGTTGGTGCGGAT
This sequence comes from Pseudomonas sp. NBRC 111143, assembly GCF_001320965.1. Taxonomy (NCBI): domain Bacteria; kingdom Pseudomonadati; phylum Pseudomonadota; class Gammaproteobacteria; order Pseudomonadales; family Pseudomonadaceae; genus Pseudomonas; species Pseudomonas sp. NBRC 111143. The sequence continues at coordinate 61,267 of NZ_BCBT01000016.1, forward strand.
ACTCATCGGTGAACAGATCTATCGCGCCTGGACCGTGTTGTCCGGGCACCCTTACCACAAATGACTTCGTAAGCCTGTCCGATGCCGCAGCAGATCCGCCTCAAGGACCACGAGAAAGACGCACGCCTGGTGCGCAACCGCGTCGTGGTCGGCGCGGTGGCGATCATGCTGCTCGTGTCCGTGCTGATCGCGCGCCTGTATTACCTGCAGATCATCCAGTACGACTACCACTCGACGCTGTCGGAGAACAACCGGGTGCATGTGCAGCCGATTCCGCCGACCCGTGGGCTGATCTTCGACCGCAACGGGGTGATCGTTGCCGATAACCGGCCAAGCTTCAGCCTGACCATGACCCGCGAACGGGCAGGCAAGTGGCAGGAGGTGCTGGATACCATCATCGAGGTGCTCGAACTTAGCGAAGATGATCGTGCCCTGTTCGAGCGCCGCATGAAGCAGGGTCGTCGGCCGTTCGAGCCGGTGCCGATCCTGTTCGAACTGAGCGAGGAGCAGATCGCCCGCGTCGCGGTGAACCAGTTCCGCCTTCCTGGCGTTGAGGTGGCGGCGCAACTGGTGCGGCATTACCCACAAGGGGCGCATTTCGCCCATTCGGTGGGCTATGTCGGGCGGATCAACGAGAAGGAGCTCAAGTCCCTCGATCCGGTGAACTACAGCGGCACCCATCATATCGGCAAGACCGGTATCGAGCGCTTCTACGAGGACGACCTGCACGGCCAGGTTGGCTACGAGGAAGTCGAGACCAACGCTCGCGGCCGTGTATTGCGGGTGCTCAAGCGCACCGACCCGATTCCTGGCAAGGATATTGTCCTGAGCCTGGACATCAAGCTGCAGGAGGCCGCCGAAGAGGCGCTGGCCGGGCGCCGTGGTGCGATCGTCGCCCTCGATCCGCGCACCGGCGAGGTCTTGGCGATGGTCAGCCAGCCGAGCTTCGACCCCAACCTGTTCGTCACCGGCATCAGCTTCAAGGCCTATGCCGAGCTGCGCGATTCGATCGACCGCCCGCTATTCAACCGCGTGCTGCGCGGCCTGTACCCGCCGGGCTCGACCATCAAGCCGGCAGTGGCCATCGCCGGCCTGGACAGCGGCGTGGTCAATGCCAGCAGCCGGGTATTCGATCCGGGCTATTACCAACTGCCCAACTATGACCACAAGTACCGTAACTGGAACCGTACCGGCGATGGCTGGGTGGATCTGGATGTGGCGATCATGCGCTCGAACGACACCTACTTCTACGATCTTGCACACAAGATGGGGATTGATCGGTTGTCGGCCTACATGAACAAGTTCGGTATCGGCCAGAAAGTCTCGCTGGACATGTTCGAGGAGTCGCCCGGGTTGATGCCATCACGTGAGTGGAAGCGCGCCACCCGCCGCCAGGCCTGGTTCCCCGGCGAAACGCTGATCCTGGGCATTGGCCAGGGCTACATGCAGGCAACGCCCCTGCAACTGGCCCAGGCCACCGCGCTGATCGCCAACAAGGGCAAGTGGAACCGTCCGCACCTGGCCAAGACCATCGAGGGCAAGCAGCCGGTGGATGAGAATCCGATGGAAGACATCGTGCTGCGCGACAAGAACGACTGGGCCCGGGTCACCCATGGCATGGAGCAGGTGATGCACGGCGCGCGCGGTACAGCGCGCAAGGCCGCGCTCGGGTCGCAATACCGCATCGCCGGCAAGAGCGGTACCGCGCAGGTGGTGGCGATCAAGCAGGGCGAGAAGTACGACCGCAACAAACTCCAGGAGCGTCACCGCGACCACGCGCTGTTCGTCGCCTTCGCACCCGCCGAAGATCCGAAGATCGTGGTCTCGGTAATGGTCGAGAACGGCGAGTCCGGCTCCGGCGTCGCCGCCCCCGTGGTGCGCCAGGTCATGGACGCCTGGTTGCTCGACGAAAACGGCCGGCTCAAGCCCGAATTTGGCCCTGCCACTGCCACTGTCGCCCAGGAAACGGCCCCGTGAAGAACAATTTCGATCGCATGCTTTCCAGCGAGGACGTGATGCGCAGGCGCGCCAGCTTCCTGCAGCGCATCCATGTCGACGGTCCACTGCTGCTCATTCTGCTGACGCTCGCCGCCGGCAGCCTGTTCGTCCTCTATTCGGCCAGCGGCAAGAACTGGGACCTGCTGATGAAGCAGGCCAGTTCCTTCGGCATCGGCCTGGTTTCCATGTTCATCATCGCCCAGCTCGAGCCGCGCTTCATGGCGCGCTGGGTGCCGTTGGCCTACGTGGCGGGGGTGCTGTTGCTGGTGGTGGTGGACGTGATGGGCCACAACGCCATGGGCGCCACGCGCTGGATCAACATTCCCGGGGTGATTCGCTTCCAGCCCTCGGAGTTCATGAAGATCATCATGCCGGCGACCATCGCCTGGTACCTGTCCAAGCGCACCCTGCCGCCCCATCTGAAACACGTGGCAATCAGCCTGGTGTTGATCGGTGTGCCGTTCATCCTTATCGTCCGACAACCTGACCTTGGCACGGCTTTGCTGATCCTTGCCTCCGGCGCGTTCGTGCTGTTCATGGGCGGCTTGCGCTGGCGCTGGATCATCAGCGTGGTGACGGCGGCCGTACCGGTGGCTGTGGCGATGTGGTTCTTCGTGATGCATGACTATCAGAAGCAACGGGTCCTGACCTTCCTCGACCCCGAGAGCGATCCGCTGGGCACTGGCTGGAACATCATCCAGTCCAAGGCCGCGATCGGTTCGGGCGGCGTGTTCGGCAAGGGCTGGCTGCTGGGCACCCAGTCGCACCTGGACTTTCTGCCCGAAAGCCACACCGACTTCATCATTGCCGTACTGGGTGAGGAATTCGGCCTGGTGGGCATCTGTCTGCTGCTGATCATCTACCTGTTGCTGATCGGTCGTGGCCTGGTCATCACCGCGCAGGCTCAGACCCTGTTCGGCAAGTTGCTGGCCGGCAGCCTGACGATGACCTTCTTTGTTTATGTATTCGTCAACATCGGTATGGTGAGTGGCCTGCTGCCCGTGGTGGGTGTGCCGTTGCCCTTTATCAGCTATGGCGGAACTTCGTTGGTGACGCTGCTGTCAGCGTTTGGCGTTTTGATGTCGATCCACACGCACCGCAAATGGATCGCACAGGTTTGAAAAAGGTGAAGAATTTCATGCAAGCAGTGCGTGGCTGGGCTGCCCGTTGTATGCCGTGGATCGGCGTGATGGGGCTGCTCGGCGCTGTCCAGCAGGCCAATGCCGGCGACTATGACGGCTCGCCCAAGGTGGCCGAATTCGTTGGCGAAATGACCCGCGACTACGGCTTTGCCGGCGAGCAACTGATGGGTGTATTCCGCGAGGTGCAGCGCAAGCAGGCGATCCTCGACGCGATCTCGCGTCCGGCCGAGCGGGTCAAGCCGTGGAAGGAATACCGCCCGATGTTCATCACCGATGCGCGCATCGCCCGCGGTGTCGACTTCTGGCGCCAGCACGAAGCCGTGCTGGCCCGCGCCGAGCAGGAATACGGCGTCCCTGCCCAGTACATCGTCGCGATCATTGGCGTGGAAACCTTCTTTGGCCGCAATACCGGCAACTACCGGGTCATTGATGCCTTGTCGACGCTGGGCTTCGACTACCCGCCGCGCGCCGAATTCTTCCGCAAGGAGCTGCGAGAGTTCCTCCTGCTGGCGCGCGAGGAGCAACTCGACCCACTCACGCTCAAGGGGTCCTATGCTGGCGCTATGGGCCTGCCGCAGTTCATGCCGAGCAGTTTTCGCAATTACGCCGTGGATTTCGACGGCGACGGCCACATCAATATCTGGAACAACCCGGATGATGCCATCGGCAGTGTGGCCAGCTATTTCAAGCGCCACGGCTGGGTCGCCGGGCAGCCCGTGGTCAGCCGGGCCCAGGTCAGCGGTGCGCGTGTCGACGAGGGCCTGACCACCGGCATCGAGCCTGTGAAGACGGTCGGGGAGTTGCGAGCGCTGGGCTGGTCGAGTCATGATGCGCTGCGCGATGATCTGCCGGTCACGGCGTTCCGGCTCGAAGGCGACAACGGCCCCGAATACTGGATGGGCCTGAAGAACTTCTACGCGATCACGCGTTACAACCGCAGCGTGATGTATGCCATGGCGGTGCATCAGCTCTCGCAACAGCTGGTCCAGGCACGGGGCGTCAAGTAATGCGCGAATTGTTCAAAGCCAATACCTTCAAGTTGCTGACTTGCGCCGCCATCGGCGTATTGCTGGTCAGCTGTTCTTCCAGCCGTCCGACCTCGCAGGGGGGCGGCAACACCGTTCGCTCGCAGCCGGGCCTGGACATCAACCGTGCCCACAAGGACGGTGCACCCTGGTGGGACGTGGACGTCAACAAGATTCCCGACGCTACCCCGACCGTGCACACCGGCAACTACAAGGCCAACCCGTACACCGTGCTGGGCAAAACCTATTACCCGATGCAGGACTCGCGCAACTACCGCGCCGAGGGCACGGCGTCGTGGTACGGCACCAAGTTCCACGGGCAGAACACCGCCAACGGTGAGCTTTACGACCTCTACGGCATGAGCGCGGCGCACAAGACCCTGCCGCTGCCGGCCTATGTGCGGGTGACTAACCTGGCCAACGGCCGCAGTGTGATCCTGCGCGTCAACGACCGCGGGCCATTCTATTCGGACCGCATCATCGACTTGTCGTACGCCGCGGCGAAGAAGCTCGGTTACGCCGAAATCGGCACCGCCCATGTGCGCGTCGAAGGCATCGACCCGCAGCAGTGGTGGGCGCAGAAGGGCCAGCAGCCGCCATTGATGCTCAAGGAGCCGCAGGTCGCCCAGGCGCAGCCGATCCCCGCCAGCACCGGGCGTGTCGAACAATGGACCCCGCCGCCGCAGCAGCACGCCGCTCCCGTGGTGCCGGTGCAGGTTGCCGGCAACAACGTACCGGGCAACGGCGGCGGCAGCTTCCTTCAGGTCGGCGCCTTCGCCAACCCGGACGCCGCCGAGCTGTTGCGTTCGAAGTTGAGCACCATGGTCAGTGCGCCGGTGTTCATCAGTTCCATCGTGCGCAACCAGCAAACGCTGCACCGGGTACGTTTGGGGCCGATCAGCAGCCAGGGTGAAATCCAGCAAGCGCAGGACAGCATTCGCCTGGCGAACCTGGGGCAGGCCAAGCTGGTCACAGCAGACTGACGACGCAGTACCTTCCGGCGCGGGTTTGCCCGTGAGGAAGACGATGCCGACCTGTCGGTTTGTTCATGAATTGCCAGGTCCGGCCATGTACAATGGCGGTTTTGCCCCTTGGGGCATGGGCTGTCCGCCAGTCCCGAAGCAGACTGAAACGCCGTGGTCTCCCCACGGAACATCAGACCATTAGCGATTTACGAGAGACGGATGAACATCACCAACCTTGCCAAACGACTTTGCCTGCCCGTACTGCTGCTGATCGTGCCCGCTGCCTTTGCAGCCGAGCAGATGATGCCAGCACCTCCGCAGTTGGCAGCCAAGTCCTATGTACTCATGGATGCGTCCAGCGGCAACGTGCTGGTCGAGAACAACGGTGACGAGCGCCTGCCGCCAGCCAGCCTGACCAAGCTGATGACCGCCTACATCGCCACCCTCGACATCCGTCGTGGCCAGATCGGCGAGAACGACCCGGTGACCGTCAGCGAGAACGCCTGGCGTACCGGCGGTTCGCGCATGTTCATCAAGGTCGGCAGCCAGGTGACCGTCAGCGACCTGCTGCACGGCATCATCATCCAGTCGGGCAACGATGCCTCGGTAGCCCTTTCCGAGCACATCGCCGGCAGTGAAGACGCCTTCGCCGACATGATGAACAAGACTGCCGCCGACCTGGGCATGTCCAATTCGCACTTCATGAACCCGACCGGCCTGCCGAACCCCGAGCACTATTCCTCGGCTCACGACATGGCCCTGCTGGCGCGTGCGATCATCAACGAAGATCCGGCGCACTACGCGATCTACTCGCAGAAAGAGTTCTACTGGAACAACATCAAGCAGCCTAACCGCAACCTGCTGCTGTGGCGCGACAAGACCGTCGACGGTCTGAAGACCGGCCATACCGAGGAAGCCGGCTACTGCATGGTGGCCTCGGCCGTTCGCGATGGCCAGCGTCTGATCGCGGTGGTGTTCGGCACCAACAGCGAGCAGGCCCGTGCCGCCGAAACGCAAAAGCTGCTGACCTACGGTTTCCGCTTCTTCGAAACCCAGACCTTCTACCAGAAGGGTACCGAGCTGACTCAGGCGCCGGTCTGGAAGGGCGCCACCGCTCAAGTCAAGGCGGGTCTGGCCAACGACCTGACCATGACCATGCCTAAAGGCCAATTGAAACGCCTCCAGGCTTCGATGACCATGAACCCGCAGCTGACCGCTCCGATCGCCAAAGGTGACGTGATCGGTAAAGTGGAAGTCAAACTGGACGAGAAAGTGGTGCACAGCGCCGACCTGATCGCCCTGGATGGCGTCGAGGAAGGTGGTTTCTTCCGCCGTATGTGGGATAGCATCCGCCTGTTCTTCTACGGTTTGTTCAACTGATACGTGACCGGCCATGCCCCCGCGCAACCGCTCGGGGGCATTGTTGTTGCCACGCCTTACGAGGGCGTACGCGCCATGAGCGAAGCTGACGTCAAGTCGCACAAAATCGAATTCCCCTGCGCCGATTACCCGATCAAGGTCATCGGCGATACCGTTGTCGGCTTCAAGGACATGGTCATCGAGGTCCTGAGCAAGCACGCCAAGGTCGACCTGTCCACCCTGGCCGAGCGCCAGAGCAAGGAAGGCAAATACACTACGGTACAGCTGCACATCGTCGCCGAGAGCGAGAACCAGCTGCACGACATCAACAGTGCCCTGCGTGCCACCGGCATCGTGAAAATGGTACTGTGATGCCCGCGTCCCTCGGTTTTCGCGATCTTGGCCTGCAGCCCTATGAACCGGTGCTGGAAGCCATGCGTCGCTTTACCGAGCAGCGCGGCCCGGACAGCCAGGACGAAGTCTGGCTGGTCGAGCATCCCGCGGTCTTCACCCAGGGCCAGGCCGGCAAGGCCGAGCATCTGCTGATACCGGGCGATATCCCGGTGGTGCAGACCGACCGCGGCGGTCAGGTCACCTACCACGGCCCCGGCCAGTTGGTCGCCTACCTGCTGCTGGACGTGCGTCGCCTGGGTTTTGGCGTGCGCGAGCTGGTCAGCCGCATCGAGAGTACGCTCATCGAACTGCTCGCCAGCTACGGCGTGCAGGCGCTGGCCAAGCCCGACGCCCCTGGCGTCTATGTCGATGGCGCGAAGATCGCGTCACTTGGCCTTCGAATCCGCAATGGCCGTTCGTTCCACGGCCTTGCCCTGAACGTGGACATGGACCTTGCGCCATTCCGCCGAATCAACCCCTGCGGGTATGCGGGGCTGGCCATGACCCAGCTGCGCGACCTGGCAGGCCCGATCGAACTTGACGAGGTCAGGACAAGGCTGCGTGGACAGCTGGTCAGGCACCTCGACTATGCTGAGCAGACGACCCTCACGGGCGGAATCGACTGATTATGACAACTGTGCAAGAAGCCGTGCCGAACCTGATCGCGACGCAAGACGTCACCTCACGCCCTGCCCCCAAGAAAGTGGAAGCCGGGGTCAAGCTGCGTGGCGCCGATAAGGTCGCGCGCATCCCGGTGAAAATCATCCCCACCGACGAACTGCCGAAGAAACCCGACTGGATCCGCGTGCGCATCCCGGTTTCGCCGGAAGTCGACCGCATCAAGCAACTGCTGCGCAAGCACAAGCTGCACAGCGTCTGCGAAGAGGCATCCTGCCCTAACCTGGGCGAGTGCTTCTCCGGTGGCACCGCGACGTTCATGATCATGGGTGATATCTGCACCCGTCGCTGCCCGTTCTGCGACGTTGGCCACGGTCGTCCGAAGCCGCTGGACCTCGATGAGCCGAAGAACCTGGCGGTCGCCATTGCCGATTTGCGCCTGAAGTACGTGGTGATCACCTCGGTAGACCGCGACGACCTGCGTGATGGTGGTGCCCAGCACTTTGCCGATTGCATCCGCGAAATCCGCGCCCTGTCCCCAGGCGTGCAGTTGGAAACCCTGGTACCGGACTACCGCGGGCGTATGGACGTAGCGCTGGAAATCACCGCGCAAACGCCGCCTGATGTGTTCAACCACAACCTCGAGACCGTGCCGCGTCTGTACAAGGCCGCGCGTCCTGGGTCGGACTACGACTGGTCGCTGGACCTGCTGCAGAAGTTCAAGCAACTGGTGCCGCACGTCCCCACCAAGTCGGGCCTGATGCTCGGCCTGGGCGAGACCGACGAGGAGGTCATCGAGGTGATGCACCGCATGCGCGAGCATGACATCGACATGCTGACCCTCGGCCAGTACCTGCAGCCGTCGCGTAGCCACTTGCCGGTGCAGCGTTTCGTGCACCCCGACACCTTCGCCTGGTTCGCCGAGGAAGGCTACAAGATGGGCTTCAAGAACGTGGCCTCCGGCCCGCTGGTGCGCTCGTCCTACCACGCCGACCAGCAGGCTCACGAAGCCAAGATCAAGCTCTGATCAAGGCTGAGCTGAACATGCCGATGCACGCTGAAAGGCGGCATCGGCATTTTTGTTTTCCGGGGCAGCGCTGCCTATGTGCGTCCTTCATTACCCCCGTTAGAGTGGCCAGCCCTCATATGCAAGGAATCGCACGATGAACTGTCTTGAAACCCCGGTCTTCAGCCTGCCCACGGCATTGCCCGGCAACGCCTGCTTCGCAATTGTCGCGCCAGCGGGGCCTGCACGGCTGGATGTGGGCAAGGCGCGCCAATGGTTCGAGCAGCGCGGCTTGCGTTGCCGCATCTACCCCGGCGCGCTACAGGCCAACGGCTACCTGGCAGGCAGTGACGAGCAACGCGTGCATGACCTGCACGACGCCTTCGCTGACCCTCGGATCGACGCGATCCTGTGCATGCGAGGTGGCTATGGCAGCATGCGGCTGCTTGATCGGCTGGATTTCGAGCTGATTCGTCGCCACCCCAAACCATTGATCGGCTACAGCGACATCACCGCCCTGCACACGGCAATCCATCGCCATGCCGGGTTGCTCACCTTCCATGGCGGGATGCTCAATGCCGACCTGCTCGGTGCCAAGCTAGAGCCGACCGTCAGTTCGTTGTTCCAGCAATTGCAGGGGCAGCTCGGGCGAGGCGATGCCATCGAGCACCCGGCGGCGTTCGGCCTGACGACCGTGGTCAGTGGTGTCGCCAGCGGGCGGTTGGTGGGTGGCAACCTGTCGATGCTTGGGGCGACTCAAGGCACCTTGGCGCAGATCGATACCCACGGCAGCATCCTGTTCATCGAGGACGTCAACGAGCCCCTGTACCGGGTGGACCGTCTGCTGACCCAGTTGCGTCTGGCTGGCACGCTGGAGGGGGTCAAGGGTGTGCTGGTGGGAGACTTTGCGGGGATCACGGTGACGGCGTTGGAGCCATTGCTCAGAGACGTATTCGGGCCGCTTGAGGTGCCGGTGCTGGCAGGATGGCGCAGTGGACACTGTGATCCGAATGTCTGCCTGCCGCTGGGGGCGCAGGTGCGGCTGGACAGTGATGCACAGCAGCTTGTGCTGGAGCAGGCGCTGTTCACAGCCTGAAGCTATAGGGGCTGCACAAGCAGCCCCAATATTCTCTATCGCCGCAGACTATCGAGCAGCTTGTGCGTCGGATACCCATCAGCCGGCCAGCCTTGGGCCTGCTGAGCATTGCGAATGGCTTTGCGGGTGTTGGCACCGATGATGCCATCGGCGTTGCCGGCTTCGTGCCCGCTGGCATTGAGCAGGTTCTGCAGCTCCATGCGCTCGCTGCGGCTCAGTGGCAGGTCGTCCTTCGGCCACGAACCGGCAATGAAACCCCAGCCCGAGAAGCGATCACCCAGCAGGCTTACCGCCAGGGCGTAGGACGAGGAATTGTTGTACTTCAGGATTGCGCGGAAGTTGTCCAGTACCAGGAATGCCGGTCCGCGTGCGCCTGCTGGCAGCAATAGCGCTGCCGAGAGCTGGTTGCTGCCGCTGGGCAGTTGGGTGCCGGTCGGCAGTGTCACACCCAGGCTCAACCATTCGCTGACCGACTTGCGTTGGGCGCCGTCTGCCAGCCAGTAATCGAAGCCTGCCGGCACCTGAACCTCGAAGCCCCAAGGCTGGCCACGCTTCCAGCCCGAGCTTTGCAGGTAGTGCGCGGTGGAGGCCAGGGCGTCTGCCGTGCTGTTCCAGATGTCGCGGCGGCCATCGCCGTCGAAGTCCACCGCGTGGGTGTTGTAGGTGGTAGGGATGAACTGGGTCTGCCCCATTGCACCGGCCCAGGAGCCGCGCATGGCCTCGGGCTGAATGTCGCCGTTCTGGAGGATCTGCAGCGCGGCGATCAACTGGTCCTGGGCGAAGGTGGGGCGGCGGCCCTCATAGGCCAGGGTGGCCAGCGAGCGGATCACCGACTTGTTGCCCTGGAACTGTCCGAAATTGCTCTCCATGCCCCATACGGCAACCAGTACCTGGCGGTCGACGCCATAACGTTGCTCGATACGGCCGAGTAGCTCGGCGTGCTGTTCCAGCAGTTTCTTGCCGTTGCGCACGCGCAGGGGGGACAACGCACCGTCGAGATATTCCCAGACCGGGCGGGAGAATTCAGGCTGGCTGCGATCGGCCTTGATCACGTCCATGTCGGGCGTCACGCCAACGAATGCACGGTCGAAGGTGCTTGGGCTGATACCAGCTTGCAGCGCTTGTTGGCGGAAGCCCGCCTGCCATTGGGCGAAGGTCTGCAACGGTTGGATTTCGCTGCTGGTGTCAGTGGCGGTGCCGGGCAGGGTAACGTTCGGAGCGGGCTGGGCAGGGGCCAGCGGCAGGGCGTCGGCGGCGGTGGGTTTTTCCGCGCAGGCGACGAGCAGGATGAAGCTGGAGGCCGCGATCAGCTGGCGGGGGCGCCAGCGCTGGGAAAGACTGAAGGACATGCACAGATCCAGTTTTGCAGTTCAGGTGCCGACCATATCATGCCTGCGCCTTTTTCAGGCGGCCAGAAAGCAAGAAGCCTCCCAATCTCTCGATTGGAAGGCTTCGCGGCGGTAGCTGCCCTTGCCCTTTTCCGGTCGTTCCTGGCGGCAGCGGAACAGGGGTTGGGCGATGATCGACTTGGCCTTGTTGGGGCCGTGTTTTTTCGGCTTCTTGCTCATGGCGGGGGTTCCCAGGTTGGATGAACTTGGGGGCCGACTTTATGGCCTAGGCGAACGGGGAGCCAATTGATTGTGTGTATTGACGTTGAGTGAGGGCCTGCGACACCCCTGTGGGAGCGGGCTTGCCCGCGAATCAGGCAACGCGGTGAGTGGCACCGGCTGCGCCGGTGTTCGCGGGCAAGCCCGCTCCTACAGTAGTCCCAATTATTCCGAAGGCAGCGCCAGGCGCTGTCCGGCCATCAACAGCGACAGCCGCGACAGCCCGGTCCACGGCGAACCCTCGGCCTGGCCTTTGATCTGTGCGTCGATGCGTTGGGCATCCTGCAGCAGTTGCGCCCAACGTTGCGCTGACAGGCGCTGCAGGGCCTTGCTGACCAGAGGGCGGCGTTTGTCCCACACGGGCGGGCGCGCCTGGCTGAAGGCCTTGTCCAGCGGTACACCCTGGCTGAACTGCTGGGCCAGCCCCGCCAGCAGGCGCAGCTCGCGGGCCAGCGCCCATAGAATGACGGGCGGCTCGACCCCCTCGCCACGCAGCCCTTCGAGCATGCGCAGGGCATGTCCGGCCTCGCCGTTGAGGATGGCATCGACCAGGCCGAAGACATCGAAGCGGGCGCTGTCGGCGACGGCGGCCTGAACGGTCTCGACGGTGATCTGGTTGCCCTCGGCAAGCAACTTGAGTTTCTCGATCTCCTGGGCGGCCGCCAGCAGGTTGCCCTCGACCCGTGCGGCGATCAGGTCGACGGCATCGCGCTGTGCCGACAGCCCGGCCTGGGACAGGCGCTGGTTGATCCATTGCGGCAATTGCTGGGCGTCCACCGGCCAGATCTGGATGAACTGGCAGTTTTCGCCTTCGATGATGGCCTTGCCCCACTTGGTCTTCTGCGCGCTGCCGTCGAGCTTGGGCAGGCTGATCAGCAGCAGCGTGTCTTCGGCAGGATTGGCGCAATACTCCATGAGCGCGGCAGCGCCCTTGTCGCCGGGTTTGCCCGACGGCAGGCGCAGCTCCAGCAGACGACGTTGGGCGAACAAGGACAGGCTGGCACCGGCCAGCAGCAGGCTGCCCCAGTCGAAATTGGCATCGGCGCTGAACACCTGGCGTTCATCGAAACCCTGCTGGCGCGCAGCGGTGCGAATGGCGTCGGCGGCTTCCTGGCACAGCAGCGGATCGTCGCCACTGACCACATAGACCGGGGCCAGTGTGCCTTGCAGGTGCTTGTTGAGTTGGGCGGGAGAAAGCTTCATGGGATGGGCGGGGCACCAGCGGTGCCCCGTTCAGGCTCAATGGGCCGGGACTTCCAGCGGCGATTGCTGGGGCGTGTTGTCCTGGATGCGCTGGGCCTCTTTCAGGGCTTCGGCTTCGGCGCGGGCACGCTCGTCAGCCTTGCGCTGAAGGTGCGCCAGGTGCTCCGGGGTAAGCTGCTGCAGGCGGACCATCATGCCCTGCACCAGGTCGCGACGCATTTCCTGGCGAACCTGAGTGGCTTCCTGGGTGGAGCCGGTGATGTTGTTGCCGTCGTAGACATAGATCTTGCGTACTTCCAGCTTGTCTGCGAGCAGTACTGCATCGTTCTGACCCTGAACCTCGTAGTTCAGCACGGTGGTCAGCTCGTATTCAGCAGAGCGGCTGCCGCCGGAGTAGGTCGCCGCGCGCTGGCTGTCCTGCTCGTTGGTCAGTACCAGTTTGTAGGGCGCGCCGGCCTGGACCTTGACACCACTGTTCTGCAGGGTCTGGCGCAGTTGGGTGACGGTCTCGCCGTAGGCGTTACGTGCACCGAGGTCCAGCTCCTTGAGGGCAATTTCGTTGGTGCCGGTACCGCGCAGCTGGAAACCGCAGGCACTGAGCACGGCGGCCAGGCCTATTACCAGCAGATTGCGTTTGATCATGTTGTTGCTCCCTTGTGGGCCTGTTCCGCCCGCCCCGTGTCTCAGGGGCGGGCGTTGCCATCAGTTGGCGACGATGTTGACCAGCTTGCCCGGTACCACGATGACCTTGCGGATGGTCAGGCCATCGAGGAAGCGCAGGACATTGTCGTTGTTACGGGCGGCGGCTTCGATTTCCTCGCGGCTGGCGGCAGCGGGCATTTCGACTTGGCCACGCAGCTTGCCGTTGACCTGGACCACCAGGGTGATGGTGTCCTGTACCAGCGCGCTTTCGTCGACGACCGGCCAGCCAGCATCGATCACCGCCTGGGTGTGGCCCAGTTCCTTCCACAGTGCGTGAGAGAGGTGCGGGGTGATCGGTGCAAGCAGCAGGGTGACGGCCTCCAGGCCTTCCTGCAGCAGGGCGCGATCCTGTTCGCTGGCTTGCGGAGCCTTTTCCAGGATGTTCATCAGGGTCATCACCTGGGCGATGGCGGTGTTGAACTTGTGGAACTGACCCACGTCGGTGCTGGCTTGCTTGATTGCTGCGTGGATGCCGCGGCGGATGACCTTCTGCGCGTCGTCCAGGGCGGCGATGTCCAGCTTGCCTGGCAGGCCCTGGGCAACATGGCCATGAGCCAGGCGCCAGACACGGCGCAGGAAGCGGCTCGCGCCTTCGACACCGGAGTCGGACCACTCCAGGCTCATGTCGGGCGGCGAGGCGAACATCATGAACAGACGGCAGGTGTCGGCGCCGTAGGCGTCGATCATGGCCTGCGGGTCGACGCCGTTGTTCTTCGACTTCGACATCTTCTCGGTGCCACCGATTTCCACCGGCAGGCCGTCGGTCTTCAGGCGTGCGCCGATGATCTTGGCCTTGGCATCGCGCTCGACCTCGACGTCGGCCGGGTTGAACCAGTCACGGCCGCCGTTGCTGGCGACGCGGTAGTAGGTTTCGGCGACGACCATGCCTTGGGTCAGCAGGTTCTTGAACGGCTCGTTCGAGGTGACCAGGCCTTCGTCGCGCATCAGCTTGTGGAAGAAGCGTGCGTACAGCAGGTGCAGGATGGCGTGTTCGATACCGCCGATGTACTGGTCGACCGGCAGCCAGTGGTTGGCCGCTTTCGGGTCGACCAGGCCACCCTCGTAGTTGGGCGAGGCGTAGCGGGCGAAGTACCAGGACGATTCGACGAAGGTGTCCATGGTGTCGGTTTCGCGCTTGGCCGCGGTGCCGCATTTCGGGCAGGTGCACTCATAGAACTCGGGCATGCGCGCCAGTGGCGAGCCAGCGCCGTCCGGCACCACGTTCTCTGGCAGCACGACCGGGAGCTGGTCTTCCGGCACCGGCACGTCGCCGCAGGACGGGCAGTGGATGATCGGGATCGGGCAGCCCCAGTAGCGCTGGCGGCTGATGCCCCAGTCGCGCAGGCGGAACTGGGTGCGCGACTTGCCGAGGTCCTTGCGGATCAGCGCGGCTTCGATGGCGTCGAAGGCGCCGGCGAAGTCCAGGCCGTCGAACTCGCCGGAGTTGATCAGTTGGCCGTGCTCGCCATAGGCGGCCAGCCATTCGCTGCCGACTTCATCGCCGGCGCTGGTGCGCACCACGGCCTTGACCGGCAGGTTGTACTTTTGAGCGAACTCGAAGTCGCGCTCGTCATGGGCCGGAACAGCCATCACCGCGCCATCGCCGTAGTGCATCAGCACGTAGTTGGCGACCCAGACCGGCAGCTTCTCGCCGGTGAGCGGGTGCTCGACCAGCAGCGAGGTGGCCATGCCTTTCTTCTCTTGCGTGGCCATGTCGGCCTCGGCCACGCTGCCGCTCTTGCATTCGTCGATGAAGGCTTGCAGCGCCGGGTTGCCCTGGGCGGCCTGGGTGGCCAGCGGGTGCTCGGCGGCGACGGCAACGTAGGTGGCGCCCATCAGAGTGTCGGGACGGGTGGTGAAGACCTTCAGCGCGCCCTCGTGACCGATGCTCGCCTGGTCGTAGGGGAACTGCACTTCCATGCCACGCGACTTGCCGATCCAGTTGCGCTGCATGGTCTTGACCTGCTCTGGCCAGCCCGGCAGCTCGTCGAGGCTTTCAAGCAGCTCGTCGGCGTAGTCGGTGATGCGGAAGTAGTACATCGGGATCTCGCGCTTTTCGATCAGCGCGCCCGAACGCCAGCCGCGGCCGTCGATGACCTGCTCGTTGGCCAGCACGGTCTGGTCGGCCGGGTCCCAGTTCACGGTCCCGTTCTTGCGATAGATCACGCCTTTTTCGAACAGGCGGGTGAACAGCCACTGCTCCCAGCGGTAGTAGTCCGGCTTGCAGGTGGTGACTTCACGCGACCAGTCGAAGGCCAGACCCAGGCTCTTGAGCTGGGTCTTCATGTATTCGATGTTTTCGTAGGTCCACTTGGCCGGGGCGACGTTGTTCTTCATCGCCGCGTTTTCCGCCGGCATGCCGAAGGCATCCCAACCCATCGGCTGCAGGACATTCTTGCCCAGCATGCGCTGGTAGCGGGCAATGACGTCGCCGATGGTGTAGTTGCGCACGTGGCCCATGTGTAGCTTGCCGCTCGGGTACGGGAACATCGATAGGCAATAGTAAGTATCCTTGCCTTGCTGTTCGGTGACAGCGAACGATTGTTGCTCGTCCCAGAAGTTCTGGGCGGCGGCTTCTAAATCACGGGGCTGGTATTGTTCGTGCATGGCTACTTTTGCTGAGAGTGAAGAGACCTTGTTTCCAGGCAGCGCAACCTCGCTGCGTCCGGCACTCCGGTGTCGATGAGAGTGAACGGCCTAGCATACATGAGCGTCGCGCGTCGTGGGAAACCCAGAATGCGATTGACGCCGCGCGGGCCGTTTGTCGCAGCGGGCTGCTGCTTTTTTCAGTGCCGCTAAGCTCATCTATGGGGGGAGATATTCTTACCTTCAATGAGGTGAACGGATGGGAGAGTCGCAGCTAACCGCAATCAAACCGGAGCTATACGAACGCCTGATCGACCGACTGGGCCTGGCACTTGAAGTGGCCAGAACCTCGGTGCGACTGCGCGACGAAATGCCAGCAGAATTGGAGCTGCGCGGCCTGAGCCCTGCGGAGTTCCAGGTGATCAAGGCTTATCTGGACACGCTTCCGGAGAGCCGTTTCGCCAGTGCCGGCGCCTACCCTCAGCCGGAGTCGGGCAAGGGCAAGATCGTCTGGCTCAAGGACCGGCAGCGCCCCGCTGCAATGGACAGATCCAGAACGCAACCTTCCCGATAGCCGTTCAGGACACCAGGCCCGCGTCGTTTCGTGACGCTTCTTCGATACACCACTCTGATCGACGCCGGTCGCGCACTTGTTGCCCGGCGTCGATCCTCTTAGGCTGCACCTCTTCCATGGAGGTGCGCGTATGCCGATTCGTTTTTTCGTCAAGCAGTGGCTTATGCCGCCGGGCTTGCTGTTCCTGTTGTTGTTGGCGGCCTGGTGGATGCGCAAGCGCCGCCCGCGCCTGGCCGGGTTGTGTTTTGTCATCGGGCTGGGGGGCTTGTGGCTGATGAGCCTGCCGCTGGTGGTACAGGAGTCGGCACGGGCGTTGGAAACCGAGGCGCCCCTGGCACTGGATGAGTGGGCCGGGTTGGCTGCGCGTGCCGATGCCATCGTGATCCTGGGCGCAGGTCGGGAGCGTGGCGATCCGGCCTGGGGTGGCCAGGAACAGCCCACTGGCACGGCGCTGGAGCGCATGCGCTATGCGGCGCAGTTGGCCAAGGCCTCGGGCTTGCCGGTGCTGACCACCGGCGGCCTGCACTACGGCACGCCGCCGAGCGAGGCGCAACTGATGGCCGATCGGCTCAAGGCTGACTTCGGGGTGGATGTGACCTGGAAGGAAGAGGCCAGCCGCACGACCTGGGAAAACGCCCGCTTCAGCGCCGATGTTCTGCAGCCGTTGGGCCTGCGCCGTGTGGTGGTGGTGACCCAGGCCTGGCACATGCAACGCTCACGCTGGAGCTTCGAGCAGGTGGGGTTCGAGGTGGTGCCCGCGCCAGTGGGGTTCCTGGGGGGCGATCATGCACGACCGTTTGCCGGGTTGCTGCCGGAAAGCCGGGCGATCTGGCAGAGCGGTCAGTTGCTCAACGAGGCGGTGGGGCTGGTGGGATATCGATTGTTCTATTGATGTGGCGAACGCTGTGCTGGCCTCTTCAAAGGCAAGCCCGCGCCCGCAGACACTGGGTCCTGAAGACCTTTGCAGTACCTGTGGGAGCGGGCTTGCCCGCGAAAAAGCCCCCTAGAGGGCTCTGGCAATCCTGACTGCCAGTAGCGCCCAGCCCATCAGCAGCACGCAGACGATCGCCAATGGCCACGAACGCCACTGCAGATAAGGTGTGAGCTGCTGCATCGGCACCACATCACCATACAGAATCGCCTTCTGGAACTGCGGAATCTGGGTGGTGATCCTGCCGAACGGGTCGATCAGGGCCGTTACACCATTGTTGGTGGCGCGGATCATCCAGCGGCCCGCCTCGAGTGCGCGCATCTGTGCCATCTGCAGGTGCTGTAACGGGCCGATCGAGGTGCCGAACCAGGTGTCGTTGCTGATGGTCAGCAGCAGATCGCTCTGCGCTGCCAGCTCTGCGGCGAATTCCGGGTAGACCACTTCGTAGCAGATGTACGGCGCTATCTGATAGCCCTTGGCCTGCAGCAGAGGCTGGTCTTCCGGCCCGCGGGCGAAGTCGGACATCGGCAGATTGAAGAACTCGATCAGCCCGCGCAGCACGTCCTGCAGCGGAACGTACTCGCCAAATGGCACCAGCTTCTGCTTGAGGTAGGTGCCGTCGCCTTCGCCGGTCACGGTGATGCCGTTGTAGTAGCGGCGCTGATGGTGCACCACTTCGCGGATCGGCACCCCGGTGATCAGCGCCGAATGACGGTCAGAGGCGAAGCTGCCCATCATGTCGATGTAGCCCTGGGCCTGGTCCTTGAGCACCGGTACCGCGGTCTCGGGCCAGATCAACAGGTCGACCGGCTTGGAGCTCAGGCTCATGTCGCGGTACAGCGCCAGTTGGGCGTTGACGTGGGCCGGGTCCCATTTCAGGTCCTGCTCGACGTTACCCTGCACCGCAGCCACTTTCAGTGGCTCGCCGGCCGGTCGGGTCCAGGCGTGGTCCTTGAGCGCAAGGCCGATGCCCCACGGGGCGACCAGCAGCAGTGTGCCCACGGCGAGGAAGGCCGGGCGTGCCCGCAAACGGTGCAGGTTGCACAGCAGCGCGGCAGACAGCGCCAGGGCGAAGGAAATCAGCCAGACGCCCCCCAGTGGCGCAAGCCCCGCCAGCGGACCGTCAAGCTGGCTGTAGCCGGCGTAGAGCCAGGGGAAGCCGGTCAGGAACCAGCCGCGGAACGCTTCCTGCAACAGCCACAGGGCGGCGAAGCACAGGGCGTCAGCCAGTGGTGCCTCGTTGCGCCGCAGCCAGCGCGCCCAGAGCCAGGCGGGCAGGGCGAAGAACCAGGCGATGGCGGCGAAGAATGCCACCAGCAGCAGGATCGCCAGCAAGGGCGACGCCCCGCCGTAGGTATTGATGCTGACGTAGATCCAGCTGGTGCCAGCACCATACAGGCCGAACCCATAGCACCAGCCGCGACCCAAAGCCTGGCGCGGGCTGAGCTCGCGCAGGCCGAGGTAGAACAGCATGATCGCCAGCAAGGCGATCGGCCAGATGTCGAAGGGCGCCAGGGCCAGGGAGGTGGAAGCGCCGGCCACCATGGCCAGCAGGTTACCGGGCCAGCCGGGGCGGGTGATCCAGCGCATGTTCGTCCTTAGCGAGTGATCGGGGTCAGGCGCAGCAAGTGTATCCGGCGGCTGTCGGCATTGAGGATGCGGAAGCGATAGGCGCCGATTTCGGTGGTCTCGTTGCGCTTTGGCAGGTGACCAAAGGCGCTCATGACCAGGCCGCCGACAGTGTCGAACTCATCGTCGGAGAACTCGCTGTCGAAGAACTCGTTGAAGTTCTCGATCGGCGTGAGCGCTTTTACCAGGAAGTCGCCACTGGGCAGTGGCTTGATGTAGCTGTCTTCCTCGACGTCGTGCTCGTCCTCGATGTCGCCGACGATCTGCTCCAGCACGTCCTCGATGGTTACCAGGCCCGCGACGCCGCCGTATTCGTCGATGACGATGGCCATGTGATTGTGGTTGGCGCGGAACTCGCGCAGCAGCACGTTCAGGCGCTTGGACTCCGGCACGAAGGTGGCCGGGCGCAGCAGGTCCTTGATGTTGAAGCTGTCGCCGTTCTCCTTGAGGATCAGCGGCAGCAGGTCCTTGGCCAGCAGGATCCCGAGCACATCGTCATGGCTTTCACCGATCACCGGGTAGCGCGAGTGCGCGGCGTCGATCACCGCCGGCAGGAATTCGCGTGGGGACTGGCTGGCCTTGATGCTGATCATCTGCGAGCGCGGGACCATGATGTCGCGTACCTGCAGGTCAGCGACCTGGATGGCACCTTCGACGATGGTCAACGCTTCGCTGTCGAGCAGCTTGTTCTGATGGGCTTCGCGCAGCAGCTCGAGGAGCTCCTGGCGGTTTTTCGGCTCATGGGCAAAAGCCTGGGTCAGTTTACCCAGCCAGGACTTCTGCCCGTTGCTCGATCGATCTTCGCTCATGGCGGTTTACTCGTGTTCCTTTGCAGTGATCAAGGGTTGATTGAATCGATGTCGTCATCGGCGTACGGGTCAGGATGACCCAGTTCGGCCAGCAATTCGCGTTCCAGGGCTTCCATTTCCTCGGCCTCATCGTCGTCGATGTGGTCGTAGCCGAGCAGGTGCAGGCAACCGTGAATGACCAGGTGCGCCCAGTGTGCCTCCAGCGCCTTGCCTTGCTCGCTGGCTTCGCGCTCGACCACCGGCACGCAGATGACCAGGTCGCCCAGCAGCGGAATATCCAGCAGTTCGTCGGGCACGTCAGCAGGGAAGGACAATACGTTGGTCGCGTAGTCCTTGTGCCGGTAGGTGTTGTTCAGTTCGCGGCCTTCGGCCTCGTCGACAAGACGGATGGTCATTTCCGAGTCGGCGCTGCGCTGGCGCAATGCCAGCTCGCACCAGCGGCGGAATGCCGCGTCGTTCGGTGCGGGGGAATCGGTAGCCCGTTGCAGATCGAGTTCAAGCATCTTTGGCGGGCGCCTCGGGCTTGGCCTGACGGGCTTCGAAGCGATCGTAGGCTTCGACGATGCGCTGCACCAGCGGATGGCGTACCACGTCCTTGGGCTGGAAATGGGTGAAACTGATGCCCGGGACGTCCCTGAGCACTTCGATCACGTGGGCCAGCCCCGATTTGGTGCCGCGCGGCAGGTCGACCTGGGTGATGTCGCCGGTGATCACAGCAGTCGAGCCGAAGCCGATGCGGGTGAGGAACATCTTCATCTGCTCGAGGGTGGTGTTCTGGCTTTCGTCGAGGATGATGAAACTGTTGTTCAGCGTGCGGCCGCGCATGTAGGCCAGCGGGGCGATCTCGATCACCTGGCGCTCGATCAGCTTGGCCACGTGCTCGAAGCCGAGCATCTCGTAGAGGGCGTCGTACAACGGGCGCAGGTAAGGGTCGATCTTCTGGGCCAGGTCGCCGGGCAGGAAGCCGAGCTTTTCGCCGGCTTCGACCGCCGGGCGTACCAGCAGGATGCGGCGCACCTGCTCGCGCTCCAGCGCATCGACGGCGCAGGCCACGGCCAGGTAGGTCTTGCCGGTGCCGGCCGGGCCGATGCCGAAGTTGATGTCGTTGGCCAGGATTTCCTTGACGTAGCGCTGCTGGTTGGCCCCGCGCGGGCGGATGTTGCCCTTGCGCGTGCGCAGCGAGACGCTGACTTCGTTGACGGCGGGGTTGTCGATGTTCTCGACCGCCGACTCCTGGAGATAGAGGTGGACCGTTTCCGGCGACAGGTCGGTGGCCTTGGTCTCGCGATAGAGACGGCGCAGCAGCTGTTCGGCGGCGGAGGTGGTCTGGGGCTCGCCGATCAGTTCGAACTGATTGCCGCGGTTGCGGATCTCGATGGCCAGGCGTTGTTCGATCAGGCGCAGGTGCTCGTCGAACTGGCCACACAAGTTGGCGAAACGGTGGGCCTCGAAGGGTTCGAGGGTGAAGCGATGGGGTTGTATGGGTGCGTTCAAGGTCGGTTCAAGGCGCTCGACGAAGGATATGAACTCAAGAATAACCCTTGAGCGATAGTGGCGAAAGATCTGAAACGATCAAGGGCAAGGCTGACAGTCTGCCAGCACCATTTGACGATTGGATGATCGGATCAGGGCAGCGGCGAGAACGGCGTGCGCCCTTCGGCGCTTTGCAGCTCCAGAAGGTACTTGCGGAAGATCTGCCCGAGCACTTGCGTGGCATGCTCGAGTTCGTCGCGGGGCATCTGCTCGGTGACTTCGTCGGCCATGTCCAGCGCGTCCTCGGCGCCGTTGACTGCAGCGATCTTCAGCAGGATATAGGCCTGGACGTTGTTGGCCTTGACCCCCTCGCCATGGAAGAACATGCCGCCGAGACGATACTGGGCCTGGGCGTGGCCCTGCAGCGAGGCTTTCTCGAACCAGTTCAGTGCCTTGTTCAGGTCCTTGGGGGCCTGGTTGCCGGTGTAGTAGAACTCGCCCAGTTCATACTGCGCCTGGGCATCGCCGGACTCCGCACTTTGCGCGCAGGCTTTCAGCGCATTCTCCAGGTCTTGCGGCTGGGCATTGAGGGTGCAGCGGCCCGTCGCTGGAATCAGCAACGAGTTACCGCCCTCTGCCAGGGCCAGCAGGGGCTGAAGAAGCAACAGGCAGCCCAGGGTGAGGGCGCGGCCGGTGCGGTTCATGGGGATCGACTTACCTCTGCAAAGCTGCGGCCAATGTCTCTGGTGGCACATTATGGGATAAGCAGCGCCAACCTTACAAAGTTTTACTCGAAATTCTGCATCGAGGTGTATTTGTGCGACTTGTGATGGGGCTCACGTTTTGCTCTGAAGCAGCCTCATCGGGGTACAACCCTGCCCCCACAGACGATAGCTGTGGGGTGGGCTTGCCCTGCGATGAGGCCGTCAGGTGGGTCACTTCAGCTTGGCAAATGCCCGCTCGGCCGCATCCAGGGTGATCTGCAGCTCTTTCTCGCCATGGGCGATGGAGGTGAAGCCCGCTTCGAACGCACTCGGTGCCAGGTACACACCGCCCTCGAGCATCAGGTGGAAGAAGCGCTTGAAGCGCTCTGCGTCGCTGGCCATCACATCGTCGAAGGTGACGATGTCGTCGGCACCGGTGAAGTACAGGCCGAACATCGCACCTGCCTGGGTGGTGACGAACGGCACGCCGGCAGCATCGGCGCGTTGTTGCAGGCCATCGAGCATGCGGCTGGTGAAGGCGCTCAGCTCGTCGTGGAAGCCCGGGCGGCTGATCAGCTTGAGGGTGGTCAGGCCGGCGGCCATCGCCAGCGGATTGCCCGACAGGGTGCCTGCCTGGTAGACCGGGCCGAGCGGGGCGATGCAACCCATGATCTCGCGCTTGCCGCCGAAGCAGCCTACCGGCATGCCGCCACCGACGATCTTGCCGAAGGTCGACAGGTCCGGGGTAATGCCGTAGTGGCCCTGTGCGCCACCCAGCGATACGCGGAAACCAGTCATCACTTCATCGAAGATCAGCACCACACCGTGCTTGTCGCACAGCGCGCGCAGGCCTTCGAGGAAGCCTGGCGCCGGCGGTACACAGTTCATGTTGCCGGCTACCGGCTCGACGATGATGCAGGCCACTGTCTGGCCAACGTCGGCGAGGGTCTTCTCGACGGCTGCGATGTCGTTGAACGGCAGGGTCAGTGTGTGCTTGGCGAAGTCGGCCGGCACGCCCGCCGAGCTCGGCACGCCTTGGGTGAGCAGGCCGGAACCGGCTTTGACCAGCAGGCTGTCGGAGTGGCCGTGGTAGCAGCCTTCGAACTTGATGATCGCATCGCGACCGGTGTAGCCACGGGCCAGGCGAATGGCGCTCATGGTGGCTTCGGTGCCCGAGCTGACCATGCGCACCATCTCCATGGACGGCACGATCGAGCAGACCAGGTCGGCCATCTCGGTTTCCATGGCGGTCGGCGCACCGTACGACAGGCCGTGCTCCAGCTGACGGCGTACCGCGTCCAGTACGTCCGGGTGACCGTGGCCGAGAATCATCGGCCCCCAGGAACCGACGTAGTCGACGTAGCGCTTGTCGTCTTCATCGACCACATAGGCGCCTTCGGCATGTTTGAAGAACAGCGGGGTGCCGCCGACGCTCTTGAAGGCGCGCACCGGCGAGTTGACGCCGCCGGGAATGTGCTTCTGGGCTTGGGCGAACAGGGTTTCGGAACGGGACATGGGGTCTTCTCTCGAAATCAGGAAGCGAACAGGGCGTTGAAGGCGCGGGCGCGGCGGGTGACTTCCTGCGCGCTGTCGGCACCAAACAGGCCGTGGATCACCGCCAGCAGGTCGGCGCCATGGGCGACCAGCGGGGCGGCGTTGTCGAGGGTGATGCCACCGATCACTGCGATCGGCAGCTTGACCTGGGCGCGGGCCTGCTCGATCAGCTCGAGGCTAGCAGCCGGGGCGCCGGGCTTGGTCAGGGAATTGAAGAAGCGGCCGAAGGCCACGTAGCTTGCCCCTTCGCTGGCGGCCTGTGCGGCCAGGTCGAGGCTGGCATGGCAGGTTGAGCCAATGATGGCGTTGCGCCCGAGCAAGGCACGGGCGGGTGTGAGCGGGCCGTCGGTCTGCCCCAGATGCACGCCGACGCCCAGGCGCGCGGCCAGCTCGGCGTCATCGTTGATGATCAGTTGGGTGCCGTAGCGTTCGCAGAGTTGCATCAGCGCTTCGGCCTCGCGCAGGCGTCGCGCCGCATCGTCCCCCTTGTCGCGGTACTGCAGCAGGCAGACACCGCCTTCGAGCGCTGCCTCGACATGCGAAAGGAAACGGCCGGCGAGCAGCTGGCTGTCGGTGATCGCGTACAGGCCGCGTAGCTTCATGTGATGGCCTCGTATCAGGAGCAGAAGTCCAGGGGCAGGCGGCGGGGCACGTACTGGCCCTTGCCCAGTTGCTCGGCGTCGCGCAGCGTGCGCCAGGTGTAGTCCAGGGCGCTGCGCACCGCGCTTTCGAGCTGCTCGCCCAACGCCAGGCGACCGGCCAGGGCGCTGGCCAGCGTGCAGCCTGAACCATGGTAGCTGCCGGGCAGGCGCTGGCAGGTCCAGGTGTGTTGCTGGCCGCTGCGGCTGTACAGACGGTTGTGGATTTCCACCTCGTCGCCATGGCCGCCGGTAATCAGAAGATGCTCGCAGAACGGCAGAAGTTTCTCTGCGCATTCGTCTGCGCTGCCGTTCGGCAGTTCGGCAAGGATGCGTGCCTCGGGCAGGTTGGGCGTCGCGATGGTGGCCCGCGGCAGCAGACGCTCGCGCAGGGCGTAGCCGACCTCGTCCTTGCCTAGGCGGCCGCCACCACCGGCACGCAGCACCGGATCGCAGACCAGCGGCAGGTGCGGATGCGCGGCGAGGAGTTCGGCGACGGTATCGACCATCTCGGTCGAGCCGAGCATGCCCAGCTTGACCGCTGCCACGCTGGAGTCGGCCAGCACGGCGTTGGCCTGGGCCAGCACCCACTCGCGGTCGAGCACGCGGAAGTCGAAAACGTTGACGGTATCCTGGACGGTCAGTGCGGTCACGGCAGGGGCGGCGTGACAGCCTTGGGCGATCAGGGCTTCGATATCTGCCTGCAGGCCTGCACCGCCACTGGGGTCGTGGCCGGAGAGACAGAGGACAACGGGGCGGGAGCTGTAGGTATTCATGGTCGGCGAGCTTACCATCAAACCCCTTTGCGCGAATCGGCGAGTGCGGCAATTTAGTTGACCATTTGGTCAACTTGAATCTGTGGTAATGCCTGAAATTACCGTTCTAGAGCGCTTTATGGCAAATTGACAGTGGCTGCTGGACGGCTCCCAAGGCTATGCTAGAGTGCTCGGATAACTCTATTAACGGCGCTGCCGGGTTTCGTCGTCTCAAAGGGATGGGAGGCAATCACGACGCAACCGCGCAGACCATGCTGGGGCTGTATGCGCTATTTGCTGATTGTGCTCTTGGGCTGCCTGCCCCTGCTCGCCGGAGCGGTCGATTTCGACGATGCTACCCGGCAACTCCCCTTGGGCAAGCTGATGCAGGTCTACGAAGACGTGGATGGCAGCGCCAGCATCGACCAGGTCAGCGCGCCAGCGTTCGCCTCGCGCTTTCGCACGCACACCCAGGACGTACTCAATGCCGGCTACTCGACGTCGGTGTTCTGGCTGAAACTCGACCTGCGTCCTGTCGGTCTGCCAGCAGCCGCGCCCCGCCAATGGTTACTGGAACTGGCCTACCCACCGTTGGATCACCTGGAGCTCTACCTGCCTGATGGGGAGGGCAAATGGCGCCTGGCGCAACGCACCGGCGATGCCTTGCCCTATGCCAGTCGGCAGATCCGGCAGAACAACTACCTGTTCGAGCTGCCTTTGCCCCGTGAGCAGACCACCACGGTCTACCTGCGACTGCACAGCCAGGGATCGGTGCAGGCGCCGCTGACCCTCTGGTCGGCCGAGGCCTACATCGAGTCGCAGCCGGGGCGCTTCTACGTACTGGGCATGATCTACGGCGTACTGCTGGTGATGCTGGTCTACAACCTGTTCATCTATCTGAGCGTGCGCGATGTCAGCTATCTCTACTACATCCTTTATATAGGTGCGTTCGGCCTGTATCAGATCTCGGTGAACGGTGCCGGGGTCGCTTACTTCTGGCCTGACAGCCCCTGGTGGACCAACGCCGCCACGCCATTGTTCATCGGTGCGGCCGGTCTGTTCGGCTGCCAGTTCACCCGTCACTTCCTGCAGGTGCGTCGCCTCAGCCCGGGGTTCGACCGGCTGTTGTTGCTGTTGATGGCCTGGGGTGTGCTGGTGATGCTGCTGGCCGTCAGCCTGTCCTATGGCGTGGCGCTGCGCATGGCCACGGCGTTGGCGCTGACCTTCACGGTGAGTGTGTTTGCTGTCGGTGTGATGGCCTGGCGGCGTGGCGTGCGCGTTGCGCGCTGGTTCGTCATCGCCTGGACCGCGTTTCTGCTCGGCGGGCTGGTCAATACGTTGATGGTGCTGGGTTACCTGCCCAACGTGTTCCTGACCATGTACGCCAGCCAGATCGGCGCGGCACTGGAAGTAGCGCTGCTGTCGCTGGCCCTGGCCGATCGCATCAACCGCCTGCGCGAGGAACAGTCGCGGGCGTTGCGTGACAGCGGCCGAAAACTCGAGCAGCTCAATCAGCAACTGGCGCGCAGCAATCGACTCAAGGATGAATTCCTCGCCACCGTCACCCATGAGCTGCGCACACCGATGAACGGCGTGATCGGTTCGCTGGAACTGATGCAGACCCTGCCCATGGGCGCCGAGCAGGCGCAATATCACCGCACGGCCGTGGGTTCGGCACAGGACATGATGGCGATGGTCGACGACATCCTGATCCTCACCGAACTCCAGGCGGGCCGTCTGCGCGCTCACGGCGCACCGTTCAGCCTTCGGCGACTGTTGCAGGAGCTGCGGGCAGGGTATGCCGGGCAGGCACTGGGCAAGGGGTTGTACCTGAGCCTGGACGTGCCTGCGGACCTGCCCGACAGCCTGGTGTGCGATGCGCAAAAGCTTGCCCGCTGCCTCGCCTGCCTGGTGGACAACGGGTTGAAATTCACCCATCAGGGCGGTGTGATGATCCAGGCCCGCGGTCGCCGGATCGGCCCCGACAGCCTGGCGCTGAGTGTGACGGTCAGCGACAGCGGCATCGGTTTCGACGATCTGGACCAGGCCATCCTGTACCAGCGCTTCTTCCAGGTCGATGGTTCCATGACCCGGCGCTATGGCGGCCTGGGGATCGGCTTGTCGATCTGTCGCCAGTTGGGCGAGCTCATCGGTGCGCGCCTGTCCCATGAGTCGACGCGTGGCCTGGGCAGCCGCTTCGAACTGGCGATGACGGTGGCCGTGGCCCAGGTGCAGGCACCTGCCGGGCGAATGGCTTCCGGACCTGGGGCGTAGTAGGTCGGGTCGCCAGGATCGGCGCTTTTGCCACTTTGACTCATGGGTAATGAGTGCTTCACTGGACCTTCCAGGCCAGTTCGGATCCAGGAGCCGCCCATGAACCTGCACCAGTACGCCGAAACCCACGAAGTCACCAACCAGCCGCCGACGCTCGACGGCGCCAATCTGTACCGCCTCGATGTCCCGCTGCAGGAATGGTCGAGGCGTTTCGGGGCGGGATGGGCCGAGGCGCGGATCGATGCCTATGGTGCCTTGGCGGGCGGGCCGCTGATGGCTGCAGGGTTCCTGGCCAATGCCCATAAACCCGAATTCAGCAGCCACGACCGTTATGGGCACCGCATCGACCTGGTGACCTTCCATCCGGCCTACCACGAGCTGATGCGCACTGCGGTCGAGCACGGCCTGCCCTCGCTGCCTTGGGCCGAGCCGCGCGCCGGCGCCCATGTGGCCCGGGCCTCGATGACCTACCTGCATAGCCAGGCCGAAGCCGGCACCGGCTGCCCCTTGACCATGACCTTTGCCGCCGTGCCCGCGCTGCGCCTGCAGCCGGAGCTGGCCGAATACTGGCTACCCAAGGTACTGGCGCGTGAGTACGATCCGCGCAACATCGGTGACCGGCACAAGGCCGGGGTGACCATTGGCATGGCCATGACCGAGAAGCAGGGCGGCACCGACGTGCGTGCCAACACCACCCGCGCCTATCCGGTCGGCACGCCCGGACCGGGGCAGGCCTACGAGCTGGTGGGGCATAAATGGTTCTGTTCGGCGCCGATGTGCGATGCCTTCCTGACCTTGGCGCAGACCGAAAAAGGCCTGAGTTGCTTCCTGCTGCCGCGCCATCGACCGGACGATCAGCGCAACCAGTTCTACATCCAGCGCTTGAAGAACAAGCTGGGCAACGTATCGAACGCCTCCAGCGAGGTCGAGTTTCGGGGTGCCGTGGCCTGGATGATCGGTGAGGAGGGGCGCGGCGTGCCGACCATCATCGAGATGGTGGCCATGACCCGCTTCGACTGCATGGTCGGCTCCAGTGCCTTGATGCGCCAGGCCCTGACCCAGGCCACTCATCACTGCGCGCACCGCAAGGTCGGTGGCAAGCTGCTCAGCGAGCAGCCCCTGATGCAGAACGTGCTCGCTGATCTGGCGCTGGAAAGCGAAGCAGCGTTGGCCCTGAGCCTGCGCATGGGCCAGGCGCTGGATCAGCTCGACGATCCGCAGCAGGCGCATTTCGCCCGTCTGGTCACGGCGGTGGGCAAGTACTGGATCTGCAAGCGTGCCCCGGCGATGATCAACGAAGCGGCCGAATGCCTGGGCGGCGCCGGTTATGTCGAGGACAGCATCCTGCCACGGCTGTACCGCGAGGCGCCGGTCAACTCCACCTGGGAGGGCTCGGGCAATGTGCAATGCCTGGATGTGCTGCGTGCGCTGTCCAAGGAGCCGGGCGTGCTCGAGGCCCTGTTCGTCGAGCTGGGGGATGGCCATGGCGATCCGCGGCTGGCCGCGCACATCGGCAACCTCAAGGGGGCATTCGCCGACACCAGCGACATCCAGTACCGGGCACGCCAGTTGACCGAGGACATCGCCGTGGCGATTCAGGCCAAGCTGCTGCTCGAGGCGGGCAATGCCACGGTGAGCGATGCATTTATCGGCAGTCGGCTTGGCACTGGCGGCCGGGTGTATGGCGCGTTGCCGCGTGGCATCGATGCCCAGGCCCTGATGGAGAGGGCCACTCCGCTTTGATCGCGTTGGCCCCTTCGCGGGTAAACCCGCTCCCATACGTTCACCGCTGGTTTCAAATACAGCGCAGCACCTGTGGAGGCGGGTTTACCCGCGAAGGGGGCGCCATTTACCACCGGGGGTGTTTTTAGCGCCGAAGGCAGGCAAGATGGAAACCCTGCATGCACTCCAAGACAGGAAGCCCAGCGTGAGCCAAGCGTTTGTAGTCGTTGATACCCCCGAACAGGCCGTCGATCGTCTGGCGGCCCTGCATGAACAGGCCACCGGGGCCCTCAGTCAGGCCCTCAAGCGTTACCTCAAGGACCGCACCGAGCCGGACGAAGACCAGCGCGCCCAGTTCCGCTATCCGGCCCTGCGCCTCACCTACTACAGCCAGGGCGAAGTTGCCGCCACCACGCGCGCCTATGCCAAGGTGCAGGTCGCCGGGACCTACAGCGTCACCGTCACCCAGCCGGCCGCCTTCCGCGGTTATCTGCTGGAGCAGCTACGCCCGTTGATGAACGACTACACCGTGACGGTGGAAGTGGGTGTCAGCGAGCAGAACATCCCGTATCCCTATGTGGTCGACCAGGGCGACGAACTGGCCGGCAGCGGCATCACTGCCGCGCAGCTGGCGCGGGTGTTCCCCAGCACCGACCTGTCTGCCGCCACTGACAACATCGCCGATGGCCTGTACGACTGGGAAAGCGCCGAGACGCTGCCACTGGCGCTGTTCGACGCCGCCCGTGTGGACTTTTCGCTGCGTCGCCTGGTGCACTACACCGGCAGTGACTGGCGCCACATGCAGCCGTGGATCCTGCTGACCAACTACCACCGTTATGTCGACCAGTTCATTGCCCATGGCCTCGAGCAGTTGCGCCAGGATCCGCGTTTCGTGCGCATGGTGCTGCCGGGCAATGTCGTGATCGAGAAGGGCATGGACAACGGCGAGGCCCAGGCTCTGGTAGCTGGTGTGGTCTGGCATCGCTACCAGATGCCCGCCTACCACCTGATCGCCGCCGACGGTGATGGCATCACCTTGGTCAACATCGGTGTCGGCCCGTCCAACGCCAAGAACATCACCGACCACCTGGCCGTTCTGCGTCCGCACTGCTGGCTGATGATCGGCCACTGTGGCGGCCTGCGTCAGTCGCAGACCATCGGCGACTACGTGCTGGCCCACGCCTACATGCGTCGTGACGGCATCCTCGATCGCGTGGTGCCGCCGAACATCCCGATCCCGGCCCTGGCCGAGGTGCAGCTGGCGCTGCAGGAAGCGGCGGCGCAGGTGACCGGCGAGCGTGGCGAGCAACTGAAAAAGCGTCTGCGTACTGGCACCGTGCTTACCTACGACGACCGCAACTGGGAGCTGCGCTGGGCCCAGGAGCGCCCGCTGATCAACCTGTCGCGCGCCGTGGCGGTTGACATGGAGAGCGGCACCATCGCCGCACAGGGTTATCGCCTGCGTGTGCCCTACGGCACCTTGCTGTGCGTTTCCGACAAGCCACTGCACAGCGAGATCAAATTGCCGGGCTCGGCGAACGCCTTCTACAACCGTGCGGTCAGCCAGCATCTGAAGATCGGCATCGCTGCTCTGGACCTGCTGCGCACCGAGCTCAACTCGCTGCACTCGCGTAAACTGCGCAGCTTCGATGAGCCGCCGTTCCGCTGAGGATCCATGCCCCTGCCACCCCGCTCCAAACCGCGCCGCCCGGCGGCGCGTCCTTCCGGCCCGCGTCGCCCGCCCAAGGCGCCGCCGGCCGAGCCTCGCCTGATCCTGTTCAACAAGCCCTTCGATGTGCTGACCCAGTTCAGCGACGACCAGGGGCGCGCCACGCTCAAGGACTTCATCGATATCCCGGGTATCTACCCCGCCGGGCGTCTGGACCGTGACAGCGAGGGTCTGCTGCTGCTGACCAATGACGGCGGTTTGCAGGCGCGCATTGCCGACCCTAAGCACAAATTGCCCAAGACCTACTGGGTGCAGGTCGAAGGTGAGCCGAGCGAAGAGCAGTTGCAGCGTTTGCGCGATGGAGTCGAACTCAACGACGGCAAGACGCTGCCAGCCGAGGCACGTCTTCTGGAGGAGCCAGCGCTTTGGCCGCGCAACCCGCCGGTACGCTTTCGCAAGAGCATTCCCACCCATTGGCTGGAACTGGTGATCCGCGAAGGGCGCAACCGCCAGGTGCGACGGATGACGGCGGCGGTGGGGCTACCGACCTTGCGTCTGGTGCGGGTCCGGATCGGTGACTGGAGCCTCGATGGGCTGGAGCAGGGGTGCTGGCGCGAGGTGCCGGCACGGCTATAGGACTGCTCTGGCGCAATCGCGGGCTTGTCCCGCGATTGGGCTGGCCTGCGCTACACCCCTTCGAGAAACCCCACCACCACGCTCTTGATGATGAAGGCCAGCACCCCCAACCCCAGCACGAAGAACAGGATCAGCGTGCCGAAGCGCCCGGCCTTGGACTTTTTCGCCAGGTCCCAGACGATGAAGCCCATGAACCCGATCAGCACGGTGACCAGGATGATCATCATCCATTCTTCGAAAACGGCGGGATCCATCTTTAAAGCTCCAGGCAGTCTGAAGACCCGATCATACGCCGGGTATTACAGGTTTTAACGGAGGTGGGTCAATGGCATCTCGGTACTGGCCAGTACCTGGTTGAGCACGAAGCTCGAACGCACGCTGGTGACGCCTTCGATACGCGTCAGGCTGCCGAGCAATAATTTCTGATAGTGGTCCATGTCCGGTACCACCACCTTGAGCTGGTAGTCGGCGTCCATCCCAGTCACCAGGCTGCACTCGAGCACCTGGGGCAGGTTGCGAATGGCGGCTTCGAAGGTTTCGAAACGCTCGGGGGTGTGGCGGTCCATGCCGATCAGCACGTAGGCGGTGAGGCTCAGGCCGAGCTTCTTGCGGTCCAGCAGGGCCACCTGGCGCGAGATATAGCCGTCGTCTTCGAGCTGCTTGACCCGCCGGGAGCAGGGCGAGGGGGACAGGCCGATACGCTCGGCCAGTTCCTGGTTGGAAATGCGTGCATCGCGCTGCAATTCGGCAAGAATGCTCAGGTCGTAGCGGTCGAGCTTGCTCATCAAGAATGCCTTTTCTGTTCGGATTGCGGCGAATTATCAATCCTGAGTGAAAAATTGCGCAAGTGCTATTTATCAGAGCAATCTTCGCAATCCTCTGCCGCACCCATTCCTCTATCTTTATCAACAGAATCACTGCCCGGACTCAAGTCCACGGCGACGCGCCCTAAGCGGGCGGTCGCGGCCAGCCATCCAACCGGATCGCCCTGGCCCCCGGGCTGCACAGCGTCCAGAAGACACTGTGAGGTGAGCCGACGCCACAAGCGTCGAGCACGGACGACAATTCCTGAAGGGAGGCCAATGGCCTCCCTTTTTTATTGCTCGTGTGCCTGGGGGGATTTCATCTGCCTGCCCCCGCCTCAGGTTAGACTGCTGCCATCAAGCGCTGTGGTTATCGAGAGGACGAGCATGAGGTCACGCATCTGGCAGTGGGCGGGTGTTGGTTTGCTGGGCATGGGCATCAGCCTCGGGGCGCTGGCCCAGGGGCCGGGCGACGGGCGTGGCTGGGGTGGCCAGCAGGAGCCCAACGGTCCAGCCCAAGGTAGCTCGCCACTCAACTCCCGTGACGAAGTGCGCCAGACCCAGCCACCGCGCCAGGGCTACTATCAGGATATTCCGCGCCGCAACGGCGATATCCGCCACTGGGAGGCGGGCGGCCCTGGCCAGCGCCCGGGCGGTGATTGGCAGGGCCGACCCGACGGCCATGGCAATGGCTGGGGGCCGGGGCCGCAATACCGCCCTGGCTACACCACGGACCGTTTCCCGGACCGTTACTGGAAAGTGCCTTACCGCGGTCAGGACTACTTCTATTCAGGCGGCTACTGGTACCGCCCACATAGCGGCGGCTACATCGTGGTGCGCCCGCCTTATGGCGTGCGGGTGAACTACCTGCCTCCCTACGCCCAGGAAGTGTGGTTGAGCGGATTGCTCTACTTCCTGGTAGCCGATACCTACTACCAGTATCAGCCTGACAGCCAGGAGTACGTGGTGGTCAATCCGTCCGCCCCGGCCTATGCACCGCAACCCCAGCCTCAGGTGGACAATGGCTATGACGTCGTCGCCTATCCGGCGAACGGACAGGGCCCCGAGCAGCAGGAGCAGGATCGTTACCAATGCCATCGCTGGGCCGTCAGCCAGTCCGGGTTCGATCCGGCCACGGCCACCTATGCGCCACCGGCCAATGTAGCCAACGGCTATCGCCGCTCGCTGGCAGCGTGCCTGAGCGGTCGGGGGTACAGCGTCAACTGAGGGGCGAGGCTCAGGGGAGGCAGAGCAAATGTGCTCTCGCCGCTAGACAGGGTCGGCGTGCACCATGACATCTGCGCGCGGATAACGCTCGCGGATCGCCTCCGATGCCTTTACGCACAGGGCATGGGCTTCATGCAGCGGCAGTACGCCGGGCAGTTCCAGGTGCAACTGGACGAACCAATGGCTGCCTGACACCCGGGTACGCAGGTCGTGCACCCCCTTGACGCCGGGAATGGCTAGGGCCAGTTCCTGCATGCGTTCGCCAATGTCGGCGGGCAGCTCCTGGTCCATCAGGATCGAGGTACTCTCACGGGCAATCTGCAGGGCGCTCCAGAGGATGTACAGCGCGATCCCCAGGCCGAACAGCGCATCCAGTTGTGGCCAACCAAAGCCGGCCAGCAGCAGGGCGAGCAGGATGCTGCCGTTGAGCAGCAGGTCGGAGCGGTAATGCAGTGAGTCGGCACGTACCGCAGTGGAGCCGGTGATGCGGATGACCTTGCGCTGGAATGCCAGCAGCGCCACGGTCAACGCCAGCGACAGCAGCATCACCGCAATGCCCGCGCCCGTGTCGCCCAGCGGCTGTGGGGTCTGCAGGCGCTCCACCGCCTGGAATCCGATCAATACCGCACTGACCGCAATGAACAGTGCCTGGGCCATACCGGCCAGGGCCTCGGCCTTGCCGTGGCCGAAGCGGTGATCGTCGTCGGCCGGGCGCAGGGCGTAATGCACCGCCAGCAGGTTGAGGAAGGAGGCGACGGCATCGAGCGCCGAATCGGTCAGGCCCGCGAGCAGGCTCACCGAGCCGCTCAGCCACCAGGCAATGGCCTTGGCCAGGACGAGAATGCTGGCTACCGTCAGCGAAGCACGGGTGGCCAGGCGCAGCAGGCGTTGATGTTCGGCGGTGGCAGTCATGCGTGGCGTGTCATTCCGGTGTCGCTCAGGCGGCCGGGACCAAGCCGAAGGCGGCCAGCTGTTCAACGCTGCCACGGTGCTGGATAAGCCGCGGATCGTTCAGGGGCAGGCGCTGGCCCAGTTCGCTTTCGAGAATAGCCTGCAGCTTGAGGTTGTCGATCTTGCCATCGGCATCGACCGCAGGCTTGAGCTTGGCCGGGTCGACCTGGGCGGTCTTGCCGCCAGGGTAGTAGATGGCGCCAGTGGCGAAGTCGACACCGAAGGCGATCAGGCCAGGGATGACATAGAAGAGGATGCCGATCGCGTCCATGACGGCGACTACCGGATCGATCTTGCCTTCGATCTGGCCGCGACGGTCGGGATAGAGGATGGTGCCGCAGGCCGTCAGCTGGGTCAGCAGGGCTGCGATGAGGGCGCCACCGATGACGCGGGAATGGATGCGCATGTGAATCTCCGGAAAGGTGACTGCAGGAGGTCGGGCAAAAACGTCCGCACCTGATGCTCAGACCATGACGAAGCGGTCTCGGTTCGCCGTTATACTCGCTCGCCAGCTTGAGGACCACCATGAATTCTTTACCGATCGATGCTGTCTTGCCCGCCCTGCGTCAGGCCCTGGCCGAACGCCACGAAGCCGTGCTCGAGGCGCCGCCTGGCGCGGGCAAGACGACCCGTGTGCCACTGGCGCTGCTCGACGAGCCATGGCTGGCCGGACAGCGTATCGTCATGCTCGAGCCGCGTCGTCTCGCGGCCCGCGCTGCCGCCGAGCGCATGGCCAGCGAGTTGGGGGAAAAGGTCGGCGAGACGGTCGGCTATCGCATCCGGCTGGATAGCAAGGTCGGGCCGGGCACCCGCATCGAAGTGGTCACCGAAGGTATCCTCACCCGCCGCCTGCAGGCCGATCCGGCGTTGGAGGGCGTGGGGCTGGTGATCTTCGATGAATTCCACCTGAGAAACCTCGATGCTGACCTTGCCTTGGCGCTCACGCTCAATGGTCGTGAACTGTTCCGGGACGATACGGCGCTCAAAGTGCTGCTCATGTCGGCGACCCTCGAAGGAGAAAGGCTATCGCGCCTTCTGGATGACGCTCCGATTATCACCAGCGAGGGGCGGATGTTCCCGGTCACGACGATCTGGGGCAAGCCGCAGCAAGCCGGCGAGTACATCGAGCCGCGAGTGATCAGCACCTGTCTCGATGCGTTGGCCGAGCAATCGGGAAGCCTGCTGGTGTTCCTGCCGGGCCAGGCTGAAATCCGTCGCGTCCTGACAGGGCTTCAGGACAGCCTCGATGCCTCCCCATCCCTGAAGCGCAATACGTTGCTTTGCCCGTTGCATGGAGAGCTCGATCTGAACCAGCAACGGGCCGCGATCGACCCTGCGCCCCCGGGGATGCGCAAAGTGGTGCTGGCCACCAACATTGCCGAGACCAGCGTCACCATCGATGGCGTGCGGGTGGTCATCGATGCCGGGCTTGAGCGTGTTCCGCGCTTCGACCCACGCAGCGGCATGACTCGTCTGGATACCCAGCGGATCTCCAGGGCCAGCGCTACCCAGCGGGCAGGGCGTGCCGGGCGGCTGGAGCCTGGCGTTTGCTATCGCTTGTGGTCCGAAGCGCAGCACGATCAGATGGCAGGCTTCGCCACCGCCGAAATCCAGCAGGCGGACCTGACCGGGCTGGCGCTGCAGTTGGCCAAGTGGGGCGTCCA
Organism: Pseudomonas sp. NBRC 111143; assembly: GCF_001320965.1. Taxonomy (NCBI): domain Bacteria; kingdom Pseudomonadati; phylum Pseudomonadota; class Gammaproteobacteria; order Pseudomonadales; family Pseudomonadaceae; genus Pseudomonas; species Pseudomonas sp. NBRC 111143. The sequence continues at coordinate 96,980 of NZ_BCBT01000016.1, forward strand.
GCCGAATGAGCTGGCGTGGCTCGATGCACCCCCTGCGGCTGCTTACGCACAGGCCAACGACTTGCTGCGCCGCCTTGGCGCGCTCCAGGCGGATGGGCAACTGACCCGGCACGGGCAGGCGATGGCGGAGCTGCCGAGCCATCCTCGAATCGCCCATCTTCTGCTGCGAGGTCACGAGCTGGGGCTGGCCGAAACCGCGTGCACTATCGCGGCCTTGCTGGGAGAGCGGGATATACAGCGTGGCGCGGGCGCTGACCTGCACAGTCGACTGGCCATTCTCAGCGGTGAGCAACGTGCCCAGCGCGGTGAGCAGGGGGGCGCCCAGCGCGCCAGGCAACTTTCCAGGCAGTATCGATCCTACCTGCGCGGCCCTGTGTCGCAAGCCGTCGCCGATCCTCATCATCCACGTTGGGTGGGCTGCCTGCTCGCGCTGGCTTATCCCGACCGTGTCGCCCAGCAACGACGTGATGGCGGGGCCGAATATCGCCTGGCCAATGGCCGGGCAGCGATGTTCACCGAGCCGGACGCCTTGATGAAGCACGCCTGGCTGGTTATCGCGGACCTGGGCAGCCGACAGGGCCAGCGGGAGGAGCGGATCTATCTGGCCGCCGACCTCGACGCGGCGCTGTTCGACACCGTGCTGAAGGAGCAGGTCCGCACGGTGGACCAGCTCGACTGGGATGAGCGAGAGGGCGCCCTGCGCGCCGAACGACAAACCAAGGTTGGCGAGCTCGTGCTGTCGCGCACGCCACTGGCCTCTCTGAGCGATGAGGCGCGCGTGCAGGCGCTGCTCGACTATGTTCGACGCAAAGGCCTGGAGCTTCTGCCCTGGACGCCTGACCTTCGTCAGTGGCAGGCCCGCGTGGAGCTGCTGCGGGTACTGGATGAGGAAGCGGGTGTCGTCGGCCAATGGCCCGACCTGCGGGATGAGACGTTGCTGCAATCATTGGACGAATGGTTGGGCCCTTATGTCGGCAAGGTCGCCCGGCTCAGCCATTTCGCCCAGCTCGATCTGTCTTCGATCCTGCGCAATCTCCTGCCCTGGCCGCTGCCGCAGCAAATGGATGCCCTGGCACCCCAGACGGTGGCGGTACCCTCGGGATCCAGTATTCGTATCGACTACAGCGAGCGTCCTCCCGTGCTTGCCGTTCGTCTCCAGGAGTTGTTCGGGCAGGCCGACACGCCACGCATCGCCAACGGCAGGCAAGTGCTCAAGCTGCACCTGCTGTCCCCAGCCCGGCGCCCGGTCCAGGTGACCCAGGACCTGGCGAACTTCTGGCGCTCGACCTACCTCGAGGTGAAGAAGGATTTGAAGGGCAGGTACCCCAAGCATTTCTGGCCAGATGACCCTTTGGTCGCGCAAGCCACTGCCCGCGCCAAACCAAGGGGTACTTGAGTTACGCGACGGTGCGTTGAGGTGTTTCAATACACGTGTAGCCAGGACGTGCCTTCAACTGAACCCGGCACATCCACCTTATGGATCACGAACTCGGCAGGTTGGGTGTCTTGAATGCTCAGATAGTGCATCTTGTGCCCCTCGATTTCCGTATGTTCGCTACAGACTCCTACGCGAATGCCACGATGGTCTCTAAGATGGCAGCGCGTGTAGCCGTCTGCCCAATCCAGTAGCTCGATCTTCCAGGGATAGGTTGTGCTGTTGTAGTCATAAAGTCCCAGATAACCATTTTTGCTGAAGCCCAGGTGTCCAAGGTTGTCGCCGTAACCTGTGGCCATCAGCTTGAACCAGAGGCGGTCGGGCGTTTTGGAAAGGAACTTCATCGAAAACAAGGGTGATTGACCCATGCCGCCCGCTTGAAGCCAGTTCGCTTCGTTGAATACACCCCAAGCAAGGTGTTCGTTGGGGCGGCTGAAGCGTAACGGCACCTTTTCTTCGTTTTGCAACAGGTAGATTCTGGCGTTGAAGTCTTCGATGGTGGGGGCGGCAAGAACTGCCTTGATTTCGTCATTGATCATGGGTCTTTAATCTCCTGCGGAGTTGGGGGCGTGTCCGGAACGGATACACACCTTCGACTCTGCAGTTGCTTCACCGACAGCAGCAGCGTGAAAGCGTTCCTATAACGGTGAAGCATGTCGCGCAGGTCACTGACTCGCCCAGCTCGACCTGCCGTCGATCCTGCGCAATTTGCTGCCCGGGCAGCTACCCCGTGCATCGCCCTGGGCCGTCAGCCGTTCGACCCCCTCAGGCATCACTGCGCGATGCGCTCAACCAGGAAGGTCAGGGGATTGCCCATCTGGACATTCATGTAACTGAACCGCGCCGAAGCTTCCGGGGCTTCGCTGCGGGCTTTGACCTGATGGCCAAGATGATCTCGCCAGCGGCACAACAGACTGTCCTGGCCCCACTGCAGGGGCTCAAGCTTGAAATAGTCCACGACCGATGCATAGCGGTAGAACCCCAGGTAGCCATTGCGGCTGACGCCGAGCTTCTTGTCCTGATGCTCGGCGTTGCCCATGATCATGAAGTTCAGGCGGTTGGGCGTTGTGGAATGAAGCAGGAAACGCATTACGCAGGCAGGATGCTCGTTCCCCGCAACCAGCCAATCGCTTTGTCCGCCGATGCTTGCTCCCTCGGCGTCGGTAAACAGGCTGGGATAGAGGGCTCTACGGCGCCCGGAAGGGTCAATCGCATGAATCCTGCCGAGAAATACCTGTGCGTTCAGGGCCCAGTTGGAGGTTTCGGGGGTGTCTGTCATTGACGTGCTCCGCAATAAGATGGCGCCAGCCTGCGCGTGGTCGGGTCATGGCGCGTTCGAGTCAGATTCGTTGCGGGCATCAGTCTGGATAGCTGGAGCCAAGGGCGGGAGAGCGAAGGCTTTCCCGACCTTGCACGGCTCCAGCCCAGTGGGTGTCACCGACGGCGGGCCGAGGTGTCCGGCCCGCCCATCCTTCAGCGGGTGCTGGCGACCTTGTCGACGGCCTTGATGATCACCTTTGCCACCTCTGCAGGCTGCGATTGCTGGGGTACGTGGCTGGTGCCCAGCTCGGTGGTCTGTGCGCCCAGCTTCTTGGCGAAGGCGCGTTGCAGGCCTGGGTCGATCATGCGGTCCTGACCTGCAACCACGTACCAGGACGGTTTGCTGCTCCAGGCAGCAGCGCTGGTGCGGTCCTCGAAGGCCGAGGCGCGGATCGGGCCCTGGGTGGCGGTCATGATGTCGGTCTGGGCCTTGGGCAGGTCCTGGGCGAAATCGGTGGCCATGCCTTGGGGCGTCAGGTACAGGTAGCCGTTGCCGTCGGCCGCGATCTGGCTGATGCCGGGTGGGGTCGGGTAGCCCTGGCCCAGGTCCTTGCTGGCCTGGCCGGCATCGGGTGCGAATGCCGCCACATAGACCAGCCCGCGGACGTGGGCGTCGGTACCTGCCTGGCTGATCACCGTGCCGCCCCAGGAGTGGCCGACCAGGACCACGTCCCCTTGCTGGTTGTTCAGCACGCGCCGGGTCGCGGCGACGTCCTCGGCCAGCGAGGTCAGCGGGTTCTGCACCACCGTGACCTTGATGCCCTGGGCCTGCAGCAGCGGCACGACCTTGGCCCAGTCCGAGCCGTCGGCGAAGGCACCGTGGACGATGACCACCGACGGCTTGGCGGTGTCGGCGAAGCTGCTGCCGAGGGTGAAGATCGAGGCAGTCATTGCTATTGCGGTGGCAAGCGTTTTGAATCGGAACATGGCGCGGTCTCCTGTGAGTGATGGCTGTATTCTCGGTAGGATCTGCCTGCACGGGTATCGGTCGAATGACCGAGCCTCCAACTCACCCGAATTGTGGACCGCTCATGCCTGTTGCCGACTGCATCCCCCTGGAAGACGCCATCCTCGCCTTGTCGATGGTGGGTGACCTGAGCATGGGCCAGCCTATCGATCAGTCGCGCCGCACGGCGCAGCTGGCGCGCAGGCTCGCGCACGCCTGCATGGGCGAGGGCGACCACCTGCAGGTGGCCGCTGATGTCGCACTGTTACGCTGGTCCGGGTGCACTGCCAATGCCGAAGATTTCACCCGCCTGCTCGGGGACGACGTGGGAGGGCGTCAAGCCATGCTCGCGCAGACCCTCGACGCCGCCGGGCAGCGGGCGATGCTGCAGACCGGGCCGCTGGCGCGCGTGCACTGCGAGGTGGCTGGCGAGGTTGCAGTTGCTCTTGGACTGGGCGCGCCAGTGGAGCAGGGGCTGCGGCACGTGTTCGAGCATTTCGACGGTAGCGGTCGCCCATCCGGCCTGCGTCATCCACAGGTGCCTGAGGTGGTGTATCAGGTGGTGCTGGCAGGTGACCTGGAGATCCTTTCGCGAGCGCGGGGTCTCGAGGCTGCGCTGGCCTGGATCGAGGGGCAGGCCGACCAGCGCTACCCGCGCAGCCTGGTGCGGGAACTGCAGTGTCAGGCGGCGGACTGGTTGCATGACTTGCAGGAGGCTGAACAAGCGACGGCCTCGAATACAGCTTGCTCCGATGTGCCTTTGACCCTGGTCGCCGATGTCATCGACCTCAAGTTGACCTGGCTTGCGGGCTATTCGCGTGGTGTGGCTGCGCTGGTGCATGACGCCGCCGGGCTGATGGGCATGCCGGAGGCGCTGCAGGACGTGCTGAGGCAGGCGGCGCTGGTGCATGGCATCGGCCGCGCCGCGGTGCCGAACCGGGTATGGAACCTGCCGGGTGTATTGCTTGAAGGTGACCGCGAGCAGATTCGCCTGGTGCCCTACTGGACTCAGCGCGCTTGCGCGCAGATACCGGCATTGCAGCGTGCGGGCAAGCTTGCAGCACACGCCTACGAGCGTCTCGATGGCAGTGGTTATTTTCGTGGCGTGGAGGGTGATGCCCTGGCGCCGGAGCAGCGCTTGCTGGCCGTGGCGCTCGCCTGGCAGGCGCTGCGGGCCGAGCGCCCATGGCGAGCGGCGCTTGGCCAGCAGGAGGCCGAGCAGTTGCTCAGGCTGGAGGCGCAACAGGGGCGCTTCGACCTGCAGTGTTGTGAAGCCGTGTTCGCTGCCGCGCGCGGGGAGCGCAAGCTGCCGGCAGCCAAAGGGGGCGGTGGACTGTTGAGTGAACGCGAAAGCGAGGTGCTGCGCCAGATCAGCCTGGGTCACAGCAACAAGGAAGTCGCGCGGTTGCTGGGCATCAGTCCCAGTACCGTGCGCACCCATGTCGAGAGCACCTTCCGCAAGCTCGAATGCACCACGCGCGCTGCAGCAACGCTCAAGGCACTGACCCTCGGGTTGCTGTGAGCGCTGGGGTTCAGGTTGTGGGAACCACGAGGAACTCGGCGTCGTTCCCTTCGTAGGTGTTCAGGAAGTGGTAGGTGAAGTTATCGAAATGAGGGTCGTCCTGCCAGGTTTCACGCCATGCCCCTCGTGATCACGCAAGCGGCAGACCCAGCCATTGGGCGCGTGCCGCAACGGTTCGAGTTTCCAGTAGTCGGTCACCTCGCTGACCTGATAGAGCCCGAGATAGCCGTTGACGCTTCGCCCAAGCCTGCTGAATCCGCTCGACCTGCTGATCATGTAGTGCAGGCGGTCTTCGGTCTTGGAGTGAAACTCGAAGTCCAGAATCAGAGAAGGTTGGTCACCTCCCGCCTGCAGCCAGTCGTCCCCCGGAACTACGCCCCAGGTGAATTTATCCGTCGTTTTGCTCCGCCTGATCGGGACGAGCACGTCCCCCTTCATCCAGTAGATCGTGGCTTTGAAGTCACGCTGTAGCTCAGTTGCGGAATCTGTTGTCATACCCATTGCATGCATCTCCTGAGGGTGGCCCGCGACTGTCGGGCGTCGTGCAGGAGTGTTGATGCAATACGTTGGGCAGGGCACCGCGAACGCTTTCCAGAGCGTTGCCGTCATCCTGTGCAGCGTTCAGTTTCCCGCAGCGGCGCCGGACTCGCTCTCCAACAGCATGAACAAGCGGTACAGCACCACACTGCTGAACAACTGCAGGAAGCCACTCAGGCTGTCCAGCACCAGTTGCGCGCCTGGCTGCGGCTCTGGGAAGGCCATCAGCAGCAGGCCATCGAGCAGCCATAGCGGTGCGAGCACTGACAGCACGCAGATCAGGATGCGCATGAAGTGCCCGGTGGTCATGCGTGCGCTCTCGCGCATCGACTGCATGACGGGAAGGCCGCGCAGGACCAGCAGGTACTCGGCGAACACCAGCTTGATCATGATCCATACGCCCGGGAAGATGAACAGCGCCAGGCCCGCCATGATCAGCAGCGAGCTGATCAGGATCAGCAGTGCCAGCGCCGGCCACAACTGCACGGCGCGAGCGAACAGGTTGCGCTTGCTGATCTGTTGGCCGTTGCTGCGGGTATCCAGGTAGAGGATCAGCGCGGCGCTGTACAGCGGGTAGAACAGCAGGCTGACAAGCATGCCGTAGGCCGGCGAGGCGTCGTCACCCAACTGGCGGTACAGCAATTGGCTGAACAGGGCTTCCAGCACCACCAGCGGCAGGCACAACTGCAGGATGCTGGTGAAGTGGCGGCGGAAGAAGTAGAGGGAGTCGCGCAGGATCGTCAGCGGGTTCATCGGTCTATATCGCAGGAAAAAGCAGTGCGTCACTTTAGCCCAGGAGCGGGCGATGCTGAAAAAAGTTTCATCGGCCCTGTAATTGAATCCTGACCAGCCACGCCCCATCTTTGACCTTGTCCGATGTTCCGCATGGCCCAAGAGGTAGCCCATGAACACTGAAGAACAAACCCTTATCGACGGTCTGTTCGGCCGCATCAAGCAGGCCGAGGATCCGCAGCAGCCGCGCGATGCCCAGGCCCAGGCGCGGATCGAGGAGCACCTGCGCCAGCAACCTGCGGCGCCGTACTACATGGCCCAGGCGATTCTGGTCCAGGAGGCGGCGATCAAGAAGCTCGACGAGCAGAACAAGCAACTCGAGGCCGAGCTCAGACAAGCCCGCGCCCAGGCCCAGCAAGAGGCGCCAAAGGCCAGTGGTGGCTTCCTGTCGAGCATCTTTGGCAGCAGCGCGCGTAGCCCGGAGCCTCAGCGTCCGGTCGCGCCGCCCCCTGCCTCCGGTTCTGGTGGCTGGCGCGAGCCCGCGCCCCAGGCCTATGCCCCACAGCCCCAGGCGCAACCGCAAGGTTTCGCTGCGGCCCCGGCGCGCAGTGGTGCGAGCAGCTTCCTCGGGGGTGCCATGCAGACCGCAGCGGGCGTGGCGGGTGGTGTACTGCTGGCGCAAGGTATCAGCAGCTTGTTCAGCCATAACTCGCAACCCAACGAGGTGGTCGAGGTGATCCGTGAAGAGCCGGCGCCGGCCAGCGACAATGGCGGCTGGAATGATCAGGACAACCAGCGCCAGGTTGCTGACAACGACGGTTGGGGCAATGATCAGGGCGGCTTCGTGGACAGCGACTACGACAGCGGCGGAGGTGGTTTCTTCTCGGACGATGACGACACCTTCGTCTGACGCGTCTGGCATAATCGCGGGATTCCCGGGGGCGCACTGCGCCCCTTTCGCCTTTATCCCGGGGCCACCAGGTGAAAAAGATCGCGCTGTTCGCGGATGTGCAGAACCTCTACTACACCGTGCGCCAGGCCCATGGTTGTCACTTCAATTACAGTGCCCTCTGGTCCCAGGTCAGCCGTGATGGCGCCATCGTCGAGGCCGTGGCCTATGCCATCGACCGGGGTGACAGCAAGCAGCAGCAATTTCAGCAGATCCTGCGCAACCTCGGTTTCGAGGTGCGCCTCAAACCCTACATCCAGCGCAGCGACGGCTCGGCCAAGGGAGATTGGGATGTGGGCATCACCCTGGACGTGTATGAGGCCGCCAGCCGGGTCGATCAGGTCGTACTGGCCTCCGGCGATGGTGACTTCGACCAGTTGCTCGAGCGGGTGATGCTGCGCCATGGCGTCGAGACGGTGGTCTACGGCGCGCCAGGGCTCACGGCGCTGTCGTTGATTCGCGCAGCCACGCGCTATGTACCGATCGAGGGTGATTTGCTACTGCGTCACTGAACGGGCACGTTCACCCCTTCCTGCCATTGCCCTGCAAGTGATCCAGCGGCACCCGGCGCTCCACCGCGCTGGACAGGATGATCGACGTCTTGCTGAACCCCAGTTGCGACACCTGGTTGATCAGCGCCTCCAGCTCATGCATCGAACCCACTGCCGCCTGCATGATCACACACGGGTCGCCCGTGACCCGGTGGCATTCGGTGAGCTGGGGGATGCGCGCCAGGGCGTCATAGGCCTGCTGGTTGCCGTGGCTTGCCAGGCGCAGTTCGATGATGCACTGGATCGGCAGGCCGATCTTTTCCAGGTCGACCTTGGCGGCGTAGCCGGTGATCACTCCGCTGGCCTCGAGTTTGGCGACTCGCTCGGCCACCGCAGGCGCCGACAGGTTGACCTGACGGGCGAGCTGGGCATAGGTGGCGCGACCGTCTTCGAGCAGGGCGGCGAGCAGCATGCGATCGTACTTGTCCATGAGTCTCTCGTTGCGAATGTGCAATCAACGGGAAAACAGGCGAATTACCGTTTATTGCAAAGTGTATGGGCCGATTAAACGTGTTTTGTAACTTATGTTTACGGGAGCGCCTTCCTAAACTAAGTCACCCGTAAACGGATTTCGAGTCTTTTGTCATGCCTGCCTCCCGTCGTTTCCCCTGGCTGCTGATCGGCGCCTTCATTGCCCTCTACCTGGTCTGGGGGTCTACCTACCTGGCCATTCGCATCGGTGTCGAATCCTGGCCGCCGTTGCTGATGGCTGGGGTACGTTTTGTCATTGCCGGCAGCCTGTTGTATGGCTTCCTGCGCTGGCGCGGGGTGCCGGCTCCCACCTGGGCGCAATGGCGGGCGGCGGGGGCGATCGGGTTTCTGTTGCTCAGTTGCGGCAACGGTGGCGTGACCCTGGCCGAGCATGCCGGCGTGGCATCGGGCGTTGCAGCGCTGGCGGTGGCCACGGTGCCGTTGTTCACCTTGCTGTTCGGGCTGTTGTTCGGTCATCGCAATTCGCGTCTGGAATGGGCGGGGATTTTCCTCGGGCTTGCCGGTATCGGCTTGCTCAACCTCGGTTCGAACCTGCAGGCCAGCCCCATGGGGGCAGCGTTGATCCTGTTCGCAGCGGCGGCCTGGGCTTTCGGCTCGGTGTGGAGCAAGAACTTGCCCTTGCCCCAGGGCGCCATGGCCAGTGCTGCCGAGATGCTGGTGGGCGGTGCTGCGTTGTTGATCGGCAGCGCCCTGAGCGGTGAGCGCCTGACCCAGATGCCAACGGCGGCGGGTTGGGGGGCACTGGCCTATCTGATCTTCTTCGGCTCGATCGTGGCCTTCAGCTCGTACATGTACCTGCTCAAGCATGTGCGGCCGGCGGCCGCGACCAGCTACGCGTACGTCAACCCGGTGGTGGCGGTATTGCTCGGGATTGCCTTTGCTGGTGAACGCATCGGCGCCGAGGAATGCCTGGCCATGGGCGTGATCGTCGGGGCGGTGGTGTTGATCGGGCTGCCACAGTGGCGGCGCGCGCCACGGCAGGTGGCCTGAGGAGCAGGTGCATCCGGTGGGCGGCTGCGGGCGTCAAAGCCAGCGCAACTCCAGGGGGCTTGCGGTAAACTGCCGCCTTCGCTGAACCCCCTGACGGTATCACCATGAATTTCGCCAAACTCGGCCTGATCGAACCCCTGCTGCGCACCCTGCAGCAGCGGGACTATTCCACCCCGACCCCGATCCAGGCCCAGGCCATCCCTGCCGTGCTGGCAGGGCGCGACCTGATGGCCGCAGCCCAGACCGGTACCGGCAAGACCGCCGGTTTCGCCTTGCCGGTGTTGCAACGCCTGGCGCTCGAGGGTGAGAAGGTAGCCAGCAATTCGATCCGCGCGTTGGTGCTGGTGCCAACCCGTGAGCTGGCCGAGCAGGTGCACGCCAATATCCGTGAATACGCCGAGCACCTGCCGTTGAGCACCTACGCGGTGTACGGCGGCGTCAGCCTAAATCCGCAGATGATGCGCCTGCGCCGTGGCGTCGACCTGCTGGTGGCCACGCCGGGCCGCCTGCTCGATCTGTTCCGCCAGAACGCGGTGAAGTTCGGCCAGGTGCAAACCTTGGTGCTCGACGAAGCCGACCGCATGCTCGACCTGGGCTTTGCCGAAGAGCTGCAGGCCGTGTACGCCGCCTTGCCACGCAAGCGCCAGACCTTGCTGTTCTCGGCGACGTTCTCCGACCAGATCCGCATGCTCGCCGGCCTGGCCCTGAACGATCCGCTGAGTATCGAAGTCAGCCCGCGCAACGCCGCCGCCACCACCGTCAAGCAATGGCTGGTGCCGGTAGACAAGAAGCGCAAGGCCGACCTGTTCTGCCACCTGATGCGCAAGCAGCGCTGGAAGCAGGTGCTGGTGTTCGCCAAGACCCGCAACGGCGTCGATCAACTGGTCGAGCGGCTGCTGGCAGAGGGGGTCAATGCCGATGGCATCCATGGCGATCGTCCACAGGCGACCCGTCAGCGGGCGCTGGATACCTTCAAGGCGCGTGAAATCCAGGTGCTGGTGGCGACTGACGTCGCTGCTCGCGGCATCGATATCGACGACCTGCCGCTGGTGGTCAACCTCGACCTGCCGATCGTTGCCGAGGATTACGTGCACCGCATCGGTCGTACCGGACGAGCGGGTAACAAGGGCGAGGCGATTTCCCTGGTGTGTGCCGACGAGGTGCAACTGCTGTCAGCGATCGAGGTCCTGATCCGCCAGACGTTGCCGCGTCATGAAGAGCCGGAGTTCATCCCCGATCACCGGGTGCCGATGACCGATGCCAGCGGCCAGGTGCTGAAAAAGCCGAAAAAGCCCAAGAAACCCAAAGAGACCAGTGCCAAGCGCGGGCTCGGCAAGTGGATGGACAGCTCGGAAGATTCGGCACCGACGGTCAAGCCGGTGCGCAAGGTGCCGAGCTTCAACAGCGGGCCACGCAAGCGCAAACCCTAAAGCGCGGTCTTTGTTCAAAATCTAAGAGCCAGTCCAATCCCTGTGGGAGCGGGCTTGCCCGCGAAAGGAACACCGCGATGCATGGCACCGGCTACGCCGGTGTTCGCGGGACAAGTCGCAGCGGCAAACCGTCGCTCCCCCAGGGATTGGGCTGGCCTTTAGATTTCGAACAAGAGAGTGGCTCCTACAGAGAGGCGGGCTGACGCTCGGACAACCATTCCAGCGCTGCCCGTCCGGCCCGCAGTCCGCTGGCAAAGCACGCCGTCAGCAGGTAGCCCCCGGTTGGTGCTTCCCAGTCCAGCATCTCGCCGGCGCAGAATACTCCGGGTAGTTGCTTGAGCATCAAGCCATTGTCCATCGCCTCGAAACGCACGCCACCGGCACTGCTGATCGCCTCATCCAGCGGCCGCGTGCGCACCAGTTCGATCGGCAGCGCCTTGATTGCCTGGGCCAGGCGCACGGGGTCGGCAAAGGTGGCCTGGTCGGTCAGCTCGCGCAGCAGCGCGGCTTTCACACCGTCGATGCCGAGCTGCCCATGCAGGTGCTTGGCCATCGAGCGGGAGCCACGGGGCTTGGCCAGGGCCTGAGCGATTTTATCCACAGGGCGATCCGGCAGCAGGTCAAGCAGCAAGGTGGCGCGTCCGTTGCGCTCGATACCGGCGCGGACCGCCGCCGACCAGGCGTACACCAGGCTGCCTTCCACGCCTTGGGCGGTGAGGATGAACTCGCCCTTGCGCGGGGCACTGCCAGGTACGCTCAGGGCGATGTTCTTCAGCGGCGCGCCGGCGAACTTGTTCTTGAGCAGATCGCTCCAGGCCTGGACTTCGAAACCACAGTTGCTCGGGCGCAATGGCGAGATATCCACAGCGCGCTCGGCCAGCAGTGGCACCCAGCTGCCGTCCGAGCCCAGGCGCGCCCAACTGCCGCCGCCCAGTGCCAAGACCACGGCAGTGGCCTGTACCAGGCGTTCGCCCTGTGGATAACCGATTCGCAGTGCGCCTTCCGTGTCCCAGCCAAGCCAGCGGTGCCGGGTGTGGATAACCACGCCGGAATCGCGCAGGCGCTTGAGCCAGGCGCGCAGCAGCGGCGCCGCTTTCATGTCGGTGGGGAAGACCCGCCCCGAGGTGCCGACGAAGGTGTCGATGCCCAGGCCGTGGATCCACTGGCGCAGGGCGTCGGCATCGAAATCACGCAGCAGCGCGTCGATGGCTTCGCGGCGTTCGCCATAGCGACCGATGAAGGCTGGGTAGGGTTCGGAGTGGGTGATGTTCATGCCGCCGACGCCCGCCAGCAGGAACTTGCGCCCCACCGATGGCATCGCATCGAACACCTCGACCGCCACACCTGCCTGAGCCAGGGCCTCGGCAGCCATCAGACCGGCGGGGCCGCCGCCGATCACGGCGACGAGGGGAGGGGAGGTGGTGTGGGAATCGGTCATGGTGGCGGCAGGCTGTGGAAAAGAGTCGGCATTCTACCCCAGCGGTGCCTGCGCAGATACTGTTCAAAAAATGAACAAATCTTTGCAGGTCAGGCAGTTAAAGGGCTCCAGGGGCTTTCTCGCAGGTTATCCACAAGCGGTTCCACAGTCATTGTGTGTAACCCAGCACCCGCGCCGCGGTGTGATGAAGGATGCCGTGACGCCGAGCCAGCGCCTCCCGGTCCTTGCTGTAACCACCGCCGATCACCCCGACCACCGGGATATCACGGCCAAGGCAGTGGCGCAGTACCGCTTCGTCGCGGGCGGCGACGCCCGCATCGGTCAGTTGCAGATAACCCAGGGCGTCGTCCTTGTGCACGTCGACACCGGCGTCGTACAGCACAAGGTCGGGCTGGTAGAGCGGCAGCAGGTAGTTCAGCGCATCGTTTACCACCTTCAGGTACGCCGCGTCGTCCATGCCGCGCGGCAAAGGGATGTCCCAATCGCTCTGGGCCTTGCGTGCCGGGAAATTCTGCTCGCAGTGCAACGACACGGTGATTGCCTCTGGTGTGTCGTGAAGGATGCGTGCGGTGCCGTCGCCCTGGTGCACGTCGCAATCGAAGATCAGCACGCGGTGTACGCGTCCGGCTGCGAGCAGGTAGTGGCTGATCACCGCCAGGTCGTTGAAGATGCAGAACCCGGCCGGGTGGTCGTAATGGGCGTGGTGGGTGCCGCCGGCCAGGTGGCAGGCGATACCGTGACGCAGGGCCATCTCGGCGGTCAGCAGCGAACCGCCGACGGCGCGCACGGTCCGCCGTGCCAGTGCCTCGCTCCAGGGCAGCCCCAGACGGCGCTGGTCTTCGCGTGAGAGCTCGCCGTTCATGTAGCGCTCGATATAGGCGCGGTCATGGGCCAGGGCAAGGATGTCGTTGGGGCAGAGTTCGGGGCGCAGCAAGGCCTGGTCGGTGGTCAGCCCGCTGTCGATCAGGTGATCGTGCAGCAGGCGGAACTTGTCCATGGGGAAACGGTGTTCCGGCGGGAACTCGGGGCTGTAGTCTTCGTGGTAGATCAGCGGCAGGGGCATGGGCAGGATCGCGGCTGGAGGCAGCGTTGATCTTGCCAGTGGGCCGGAATGCCACGCAACTCAAACACTCATCAGCGTTGTGCCGAGGCCAGCACCCGTCGCCAGTCCGGCTCGTTCATGCGCCCGAGGATGCGCGCCTTGCCGCTGCCATCGACCGACACGAACAGCGCGCTGGCGTAGCCACTTTCGCGTTCGCCCGGCGCAACCTTGAGCGTGCGCTGGAAGTGATCGACGCAGCCGTTGTGGGTCACCAGCACAAGATTATGCCCTGCACGCTTGTGCGCCATGGCCTGGCCTGCGAAGCCGCTTTCGCAGCCTTCGAGCCAGTCCTCGCTGGTCACCGTGTCGCCGACGATGAAGTGTGCGGTCTGTCGGGTGCGCAGCTTCGGGCTGCTGAGCAGGTCGGCGCCGTCCAGCCCAAGGCGTTGCAATCCTTCTCCGACACGCTGCGCGGCCTGGCTGCCGGAGACGGTGATTCCGGTGGGGTCGTCCAGGCAAGGGCCGGGCGCGCTGTCGCAGCGCTCGGCGTGGCGAATCATCACGATCACGCTGCCTTCGGCCCACTTCTGCAACAGGCCGCTGGCGTTCAATTGTCGTTCATTGCCAAGGTTCACGATGTGCGTCCTCGTTGACGACCACAGCATCAATCCGGCCGCGACCAGCACCAGGGCGAGGCCTGCGGCCCAAGCCTTGCGCGAACGTCGGTGTCGCTTGCGGCGGGTGGGGATGGCCAGGTTTTCCAGGATGTCGCTCGACAGCATGCTCGGGCTCCGGCAGAGAGGGCCGCGCACAAGGCGGCGGCAGGTGATGGCATTCTGTGAAGCGGCCTGTCTGCGCCGAGTGAAGCCGTTGTGAAAATTGCATTGGGCCTGGGGGGCAGGTGAAAAGCGCCCCCCGCGCCTAATCTGTAGACTGCAGGACTGAAAACCTGGAGCCCGCCCCGATGACCCCGATCCTCAAGCTCGAAAGCGCCCGCCTGGTGTTGCGCCAATGGCATGACGACGATTTGCAGGCGTTCGCCGAGATGTGCGCCGATCCGCAGGTGATGCGCTATTTTCCTGCGCCATTGACGCGTCTGGAGGCCGCCGCGCTGATCGGACGCATCCGTGGTCATTTCAACGAATACGGCTACGGTCTATGGGCATTGGAGCGCATGGACAGTGGTGCCTTCATTGGCCTGACCGGATTGCTCAACGTCAACTTCGACGCACCCTTCGCTCCGGCGGTCGAGATCAGTTGGCGTCTGGCCCGTCGTCACTGGGGCCAGGGTTTTGCCAGCGAGGCGGCCTGGACCTGCCTGCGCTGCGCATTCGCCCAGTTGCGCCTGGATGAGGTGGTGTCGTTCACCACTCAGGACAACGTACCCTCGCAGAAGGTGATGCAGGCGATCGGCATGGTTCAGGACGAGGCAGGCAGCTTCGAACACCCGCGGCTGCCCGAGGGCCACCCGCTGCGCCCGCACGTGCTGTATCGCATCGACCGTCCGCGCTGGGAGCGAACCCTGCATGCCTGAATGGGCCGCCATGCACGGAGGCAATGACAAATTCTGTATGATTTGCGCCAATGCCCGAATTGCCGTGACACCTGTTAGGAGAAGCCCCCGATGAGCCATGTGTTGGACGACCTGGTCGACCTGTTGAGCCTCGAATCCATCGAAGAGAATCTGTTCCGTGGTCGTAGCCAGGACCTGGGCTTTCGTCAGTTGTACGGCGGCCAGGTGCTGGGCCAGTCGTTGTCGGCGGCCAGCCAGACGGTCGAGGACGCGCGTCATGTCCATTCCCTGCACGGCTATTTCCTGCGTCCTGGCGATGCCACCATGCCGGTCGTCTATTCGGTCGATCGGGTACGCGATGGCGGCAGTTTCAGCACACGCCGGGTCACGGCGATCCAGAAGGGCAACCCGATCTTCACCTGCAGCGCGTCGTTCCAGTACGACGAGGGCGGTTTCGAACACCAGGTGCAGATGCCCGATGTAGTCGGCCCCGAGAACCTGCCCAGCGAAGTCGAACTGGCCCGCGCCATGGCCGACAAGCTGCCCGAGCGAATCCGCGACAAGGTGCTGTGCGCCAAACCCATCGAGATCCGCCCGGTGACCGAGCGCGATCCGTTCGACCCCAAGCCGGGCGATCCGGTGAAGTACGCCTGGTTCCGCGCCGACGGCAGCCTCCCGGACGTCCCGGCGCTGCACAAGTACCTGTTGGCCTACGCCTCGGATTTCGGCCTGCTGACCACCTCGCTGCTGCCGCACGGCAAATCGGTGTGGCAGAAGGATATGCAGATCGCCAGCCTTGACCATGCGCTGTGGTTCCACCGTGACCTGCGTGCCGACGACTGGCTGCTGTACGCCACCGACAGCCCGTGGGCCGGCAACGCCCGTGGTTTCACCCGCGGCAGCATCTTCAACCGCGCCGGACAACTGGTGGCCTCGTCCACCCAGGAAGGCCTGATCCGCCATCGCAAGGACTGGGCATGAGCCTGCACGAAGTACGCAACTGGGTGTTCGACATGGACGGCACCCTCACCGTGGCGGTGCACGACTTTGCCGCGATCCGCGAGGCGCTGGAGATTCCGCCCGAGGACGACATCCTTACCCACCTTGCCGCGCTACCCCACGAAGAGGCCACGGCCAAGCACGCCTGGCTGCTGGAGCACGAGCGCGACCTGGCGATCGCCTCGAAGGCCGCGACCGGCGCGGTCGAGCTGGTACGCGAGCTGTCGGCGCGTGGCTGCCGACTGGCGATTCTCACGCGCAACGCGCGGGAGCTGGCACATGTCACGCTGGAGGCCATTGGCCTGGTGGACTGCTTCCCGGTCGAACACATTCTGGGACGCGACGAGGCGGCGCCCAAACCCGACCCGGATGGCCTGTTGCAGATCGCCCGGGCCTGGGGTGTGGCGCCGTCGGAGCTGGTGATGGTGGGCGACTACCGCTTCGACCTGGATTGCGGGCGGGCGGCGGGGGCCAGGACGGTGCTGGTCAACCTGCCTGACAACCCCTGGCCGGACCTGGCGGACTGGCATGCAGCGGATTGCCGGGCGTTGAGGGCGATGCTTGGCTGAAAGATTGCGCTGGGTTGTTCGCGGACAAGCCCGCTCCCACAACAGCCGCCATAGCTTTTGAATACTGTGGTGTTACCTTTGGGAGCTGTTGTTTGCCGCTGCGACTTGCCCGCGAAGAACACACCGCAACACCAATGTAATGAAACGTCACCCATGACGATTCGCTGACATCCCACTACATACCCGGACACTGGCAAGGGCGGCCCGCTGACTAGAATGCCCGGTCTTGAATGAGACCGATTCTCTGTCACACATCCGCTGTTGCCAGGAGCCCTCCGATGCCCTCCATTCTCCGTTCCGCGCGGCGCCTGCTGCCGTTGCTCATGCTGCTGGCCGCAGGCCTCGGCACTCTCCAGACCGCCAGCGCCGCCCAGGTTACCGACGTGCTCGGGCGCAAGGTCGAGGTCGATCATGCGCCCCAGCGTATCGTCCTCGGCGAGGGGCGGCTGTTCTTCGCCCTGGCCCTGCTGGATCGCGAAAACCCGTTCCAGCGCGTGGTTGGTTGGCAGAACGACATGCGCCTGCTCGACCCGCACACCTACGAGGTCTACGCCAAGCTTTATCCACAGGTGGCCAAGCTGCCGCTGATCGGCCAGGCCTCGGAGCAGAGCGTCAGCGCCGAGCAGATCCTGGCACTGAAACCGGACCTGGCGATCTTCAGCATCGCCGGCGAAGGTCCGACCCAGCACAGCCCGGTCGCCGACCTGCTGGAGCAGGCCGGTATCCCGGTACTGTTCATCGACTTCCGCGTGCATCCGATCAAGAACACCCGCGTCAGCCTCGAAGCCCTGGGCACCTTGCTGGGTCGCGAACAGCAGGCGCGGGAATACCTGGACCTCTACGACAGCCACCTCAAGCACGTCACCGACCAGGTGGCGGGGCTCAAGGACAGTGAGCGCCCGAAGGTTTTCCTCGAACTGCTGGCAGGCGTCTGGCAGGCGCCGGGGCACACTACCGGCAAGAGCGGCCTGGGCAGCGTGGTCGAGGCAGTCGGTGGGCATAACATTGCCGCCGACGTGGTGCCCGGAGCGCTGGGCGACGTCAGCGTCGAATACGTGCTCAAGGCCGACCCGGACGTCTACATCGCCACCGGCAACCGTGCCCCCGGCGTGCTGCTCGGCGCTGGCGTGAGCGCCGATACCGCACGCCAGAGCCTGGCCAGGATCATCGCG